>JASLFF010000549.1 GCA_030150795.1 Terriglobales bacterium
CAGCGATCCGCGTCTCTGGCCTTCTTTCCGTCCGGGGGACGACGTGAGCGGCCGCAACGAAACGGTCTTCTTCGTTGAAGGCCCGGATCATCGGTACCACAACATTGCTGCGGAAGCGGGCATTGCGAGTCCGATGCTGGGGCGGGGCATTGCCCTCGCTGACGTGGATGGAGACGGTCGCCTTGATTTCATCATCGCGGGGCAGTGGGGAGAATCATATTTGTTCAAGAATGAAAGCCCGGCGGCAGGCGATTTTCTTGCCTTGCATTTGTTGTCTCCCGTAAACGGCGGCCCAGGCACTTTCCAGGAACGCTCTGGGCATCCAGGCCCTGGTCTTTACGGGAGGCCTGCGATTGGCGCAACCGCGACTGTTCACTTGCCCGACGGGCGCACACTTTCCGCGCAGGTGGATGGCGGCAGCGGGCATTCGGGAAAACGCAGCACGGATCTGCACTTTGGCCTGGGTGGAACCAAGCCTGACGCAACTCTGCAAGTTGATTTGGCTTGGCGTGACACTACGGGCCGCGTAGTCAAGAAGACCATACCTATCCATCCTGGCTGGCACACGATTGTGCTGGGCCAATAAGAAAGCGGAGGATCCCATGACTCATGCAACGCTCAATTTCTATCCTCGCAAAGATCCAAGAATGCGTTTCTTCGCGCTTTGGTACTTCACGATTCTGCTGATTGCCTGGACCATTCTTGGCGATACCGTGCTGGGCTTTGAGCAATCCTATGCTCAGCCGGTCATCGGCGTGCTTACGGCGTGCATTGTCGCTTTTTTTCTGGAATGGCTGGATGCCCGTATGAATCAGCGGACAGCCAGATTCGCCGGCAGCACTGCGAATGTGGTGAATTTTCTGCCGCCCTGCATCATTCCGGGGCTGGCTTGCGCGATGCTTATTTATGCGAACTCGCGGCTTGCGCCAATTATGTTTGCAGCCGCACTCTCATTGGCTTCAAAGGTGCTTTTCCGCGCGCCAATCGGCAACGGACAAACGCAGCACATTTTTAATCCTTCAAACTTTGGCATCACCATAACACTATTGCTGCTTCCTGCCGCCGGCCTCGCGCCACCCTACCAATTCACGGAGAACGTTACCGGCGTGGGGCACTGGCTGATTCCAGCGGTGATCCTCATCACGGGAACGATCATTCACGCAAAATTTACCGGAAGGCTGCCTTTGGTGCTGGCCTGGTTCTTCGGGTTTGCCGCGCAGGCGCTGATTCGAAAACTGATCTTTGGGATGCCGCTGGCGGTTCCATTCCTTCCTATGACGAGCGCCGGTTTCATTCTGTTCTCGCTTTACATGATTCCAGATCCCGCCACTACTCCTATCAAGCGCGCTCGACAAGTGGCATTCGGACTCTCCGTCGCTACGATTTATGCCCTTCTGCTCGTCGTTCATGTGGTATATGGGCTCTTCATCGCGCTGGCGCTTACCAGTGTAACCAGAGGGTTGAGTTTGCATGTGTACGCGCTGCTCAAACGTAAGCGCGCGGCAAGCCCTGAGGCAATCGAGCCGGTTCGCATCCCGGCAGCCGCTGCTGAGATCGCGCAGTTAAAACAGGCATGAGTGAAATTGCCATTGTCGGTATGGCGTGCCGTTACGCTGAAGCCCGTTCGCCTCGTGAATTGTGGGAGAATGTGCTGGCGCAGCGGCAATCTTTCCGTCGCATCCCGCGGCTACGGCTGAATCTTGCAGACTATTCCGCGCAACGCGAAGACGCTATTTCGGTGGCGATGGCAGCCGTGCTTGACGATTACGAATTCGATCGAGTGCGTTTTCGGGTCTCTGGCGATACGTTTCTCTCGACCGATCTTTCCCACTGGCTGGCGCTTGATGTTGCGGAGCAATCCCTTGCCGATGCGGGGATGGCGAACGGCAGCGCCGGCCAACGTGAACGCACCGGCGTTTTTGTTGGAAACACGCTGACCGGAGAGTTCTCACGCGCCAACCTGATGCGCTTACGCTGGCCTTACGTTCGACGCGTGATAAGCGCTGCGCTCCAGAATGGTGGCGCAAAGCTTTCTAACGATCATATTCACCTGCTCGCCGAGATCGAGTCGCTTTACAAGAGTCCTTTCCCCGCCACCACAGAAGATTCGCTGGCCGGCGGTCTTTCCAACACGATTGCCGGCAGGATCTGTAATTACTTTGATCTTAAAGGCGGCGGTTACGTTGTGGATGGCGCTTGCGCTTCCAGCCTGCTGGCGGTTGCAAATGCCTGTTCCGCGCTGCAAGCCGGTGACGTTGATGTGGCTTTGGCGGGCGGCGTTGACCTGAGTTTGGATCCATTTGAACTTGCAGGCTTTTCCAAGCTAGGCGCGCTGGCCGCCGACAAGATGCGGGTGTTCGATGAGCACTCATCAGGCTTCTGGCCGGGAGAAGGTTGTGGATTCGTGGTGCTGATGCGTCGTGAAGAAGCGGTTGCGCAGCAGCACCCCGCTCGCGCTGTGATTCATGGCTGGGGCATTTCGTCCGATGGCAACGGCGGCATCACCCGGCCCGAGATCTCGGGACAAGTTCTCGCGCTCGACAGGGCCTACCGGCGGGCTGGATACGGCATCGACTCCGTTGCCTATTTTGAAGGCCATGGAACGGGAACCTCCATCGGTGACGCCGTCGAGTTGCAGGCGCTGACACAAGCGCGACGGGCAGCAAGCGATCATGTTCCGGCGGCGACGATCGGGTCAGTGAAGGCCAACATTGGACACACCAAAG
Source organism: Terriglobales bacterium (assembly GCA_030150795.1). The sequence goes on from JASLFF010000549.1 coordinate 2,727, forward strand.
CTGCTGCTGGAGTGGCCGGACTGATTAAGACTGCAATGGCCCTGCAGGCCAAAGTAATTCCTCCAACCACAGGCTGTGATCGTCCGCATCTCGAACTCAACGGAGAGCATCCTGCATTACGCATCATGCGTGAAGGTGAGTTGTGGCCGGATGAAGCCCCGCCGCGCGCAGGTGTAAGCGCATTTGGGTTTGGCGGAATCAATACGCATGTGACACTCGAAGCTACGGACCATTCCAGGCGCAGGAGCCTTACGGGGTTTGAGAAGCAGAGACTTTCGGCGGCACAAGATTGCGAACTTTTTCTGCTGCAAGCTTCAGACCTGAATGACATGGTGGCGCAGCTGGAAGAAATTCTCATGCTTGCCAATGAGATTTCTTATGCAGAGATGACCGATCTGGCGGCCCACCTTGCGAACAAATTAGATGGCCAACAAAAGCCACTGCGGGCGGCGTGCGTTGCATCGACTCCACAGGAACTGGAGCAAGCTATCAAAGCGTTGCTTGATTGCTGTGCTTCCGGCAGCGACAGGCGCATGGATTGCGGTCAAGGAATATTTCTAAACACTGCTGACACGCCTCCGCGCATTGGTTTCCTCTTTCCCGGACAAGCCTCGCCTGTCTATACCGATGGCGGAATCTGGGCGCGGCGATTCAGTAACGTCGCCGACCTATACAAGCGTGCTCATCTACCGCAGATAAGGAGCGTTGATACTGGGGTAGCTCAGCCTTGTATCGCTTCAGCTTCAATGGCTGGTCTGTTATTGCTGCGTTTGCTGGGAATCGAAGCCAATGTAGCGGCTGGCCATAGCCTGGGAGAACTTGTTTCACTGTGCTGGGCCGGAGCCATGGAGGAGGAAACGCTGTTGCGCATGGTCGCAGAGCGCGGACGCCTGATGTCCCAATTGGGAGACCCCATGGGTAGCATGGCATCCATTCAAGCGGCTTGTGAAGATGTAAAACACAGGTTGAATGGCGATCCTATTGTTGTTGCCGCGGACAACTCCCCCACACAGACGGTAGTGTCCGGAAAAGCGTTTGCGGTAAAGCGATTTATGGGCCGCCTGAGCGCTGACGGAGTCACAGCTACCATGCTTCCTGTATCACATGCATTTCACTCGCCTTTAATGGCGGATGCGGCAACCGCGTTCTCCCGCTATCTCGCGTCGGAACGCCTTTGCAATGTGGGCCAGCAAAAGCGCGTAGTTTCCACGGTAACGGGAAGCTCCATTGAAGAAGATACCGATCTGCGGCAATTACTTACTGACCAGATCACGATGCCGGTGCAGTTTGCCAACGCGGTCCGGCGTGTATCCAATGAGGCAGACCTTCTGATCGAGGTGGGACCGGGATCGATATTGACAGACATTGTTTCGCAGCAATTTGATGTTCCGGCGGTTGCGCTTAATGTGGGCAGCGATTCGTTGCGAGGATTGCTGACCGCTGCGGGAGCTGCGTTCGCGCTAGGCGCTCCCGTTCGGCCCAAAAAACTTTTTGCCGATCGCTTTTATCGGCCCTTTGACTTGAGGCACAGACACAAATTCCTGCAGAACCCCTGTGAATCTGCTCCGGAAACGAGCTTTCTTGCTGTCGAGACGCCCGTTTCTACGGCTGTCAGGCCTCTGCCTGTTGTCACGATCCCGCTGGAAACCTCCGTTCTGGAAACACTGCGCAGGTTGGTAGCGCAACGGACACAGCTTCCCCTTGAGACGATCCTGCCTGAAAACCGCTTCCTTGATGATCTTCACCTCAACTCGATCAGCATCAGCCAGATCGTGTTGGAGGCCGCAGCGCAGTCGGGATCGGTTGCGCCCGTTTCTCCAGCGGAATTTACCAATGCCACGCTGGCGGAGGCCGCGGCGATATTGGAACGGAACCGGCACCACGCTACTTCCCGCAAGGAGCAAAAATTCCCGGCAGGAGCAGAGTCGTGGATTCGAGCTTTAGAAGTCGAACTGGTGGAAAAGCCACTGCCGCCCGCCCACCGCAATGGATCAGGTCAGTGGCACGTGATGGCGATGGAACCAAGCGATTTCACACAATCGCTGAC
>JASLFF010000551.1 GCA_030150795.1 Terriglobales bacterium
GGCCTGTTTCGCTTTAAGCTGGAATTGCTGGCGAGCGCCGGCGCCAATGTCCAGATGAAGGACCTGTTGGGAAAAGCCATTTCTGTAAGCATGCTGGTTGGCGACGGTAAACGCCGCTTCCATGGAATCGTAAGCCGTATCTCCGGCGGCCCGCGCGAACAGCGTTTCCTGCATTATCAAGCGGAGGTAGTCCCGTGGCTCTGGCTTCTTACCCTTAAAAGTGAATCGCGCATATTCCAGGACAAGACCGTTGTGGAGATCATCAAGGCCATTTTTGATGAATTGAAGGGGACCTTTCCCGATGTCCACTACCGTGATGCCACCACCGCCGAGCATTTGCCACTGGATTATTGCGTGCAGTACCGTGAGACCGATTTCAATTTTGTTTCCCGGCTCATGGAACAAGACGGCATCTTTTATTTCTTTGAACATGCTCAGGACAAGCACACACTGGTGCTGGCCGATTCCAACAGTGTCTTTCATCCTTGTCCGGGGAAGAGTTCCGTCCTTTATGAAGAAGGCGGAATAGGCGAGCGCGAAGGCGTGGTGACCCATTGGGAAAAGGAACTTGAGCTTCGACCCGGTAAATACTCACTGCGCGACCACCACTTTCAACTGCCCGGCAAATCACTTGAGGTCAGTGAATCCTGCAAAGATGGTTCACCGGCGGCGCTGGAAATCTACGATTATCCAGGCGAATACGCGCTGCGATTCAAAAATCCCGAACTGCGCCTGGATAAAGTGCAAAAGGAAGGCGAGAAGCTGGTCCGCATTCGCATGGAAGAGGAGGAACTTCCCGGACAGGTCTTTACCGGCGTCTCAACCTGCCGTAGTTTCATCAGCGGGCACAAGTTCACTCTGAACAAGCATTTCAATTCGAACGGTCAATATGTTCTCACTTCTGTGAACTACTCCGTGGCGCAGAGCCCGGATTATATTTCCGGCAAAGAAGCGCACGGTATCCCCTTCCATAACAATTTTGTTTGCGTGCCGGCCAGCGTACAGGTACGGCCCCGCAGGATAACGCCCAAGCCGGTCGTCGCCGGGCCACAGACCGCGGTGGTTTCCGTCAAGTCCGGCGAAGAGAGCTGGCTGGATAAGTTTGGGCGCGTGCGCGTTCAGTTCCACTGGGAGCGCAAGGGCAAGAACAACGAGAGCAGTGCGTGCTGGGTGCGCGTCGCGCAGCCGTGGGCCGGCGCCTCCTGGGGCGCGCACTTCTGGCCGCGACTGGGGCAGGAAGTGGTAGTCGAATTTCTGGAAGGCGACCCGGATCGGCCGATCGTGACGGGATCGGTCTACAACAAAGCCAACATGCCGCCCTATCCACTGCCCGCGAACTATACCCGCAGCGGCATTATCACGCGCAGCTCCAAGAAAGGTGGAAGCGCCAACTTCAATGAACTTCGCTTTGAAGACAAAAAGGGCCAGGAACAGATCTTTCTCAATGCCGAGCGCGACATGGACCATCGCGTGGAACACGATTCGCGGGCATGGGTGGGCAACAACCAGCACCTGGTGGTGAAAGTGGACCAGCGGGAATCGATTGAAGGCAACAAGCACGAGCATGTAAAGAAAGACCACGTGGAAAAAATTGATGGCGCCGCATCGCGCGAGGTCTCCGGAGACCATAAAGAAAAAATCGGCGGCAAACTTTCATTGCAAGTCGGCCAGGCGCACCATGAAAAAGTTGGGCAGCTTTACGTCGTGGAAGCAGGCCAGGAGATTCATCTCAAGTCTGGGATGAAAATCATTATCGAGTCTGGGATGCAGGTTTCCATCAAAGGCCCCGGCGGATTTGTTGATATTGGACCCGCCGGCGTGACGATTCAGGGAATGATGGTGAACATCAACAGCGGCGGATCAGCAGGGTCGGGTACGTCGGCTTCACCCGACGCGCCGGACGCGCCGAAAGATCCTGAGATTGCCGATGATGGAAGTAAGGGCGGGAAGTTGGGGTAGGGATTTCATAACGGGCGTACACATTTAAGAATAATGGCTTCAGCGCGCACACGCGGAACGCAGTGCAATGATCGCAACCCTGCGAACATCAACGATGGTACTTTGTGTCGTGCGGAGTCGCCGAAGCCGGGGCCGATGAATATTTTGCGGGGATTCGGCGCGAAACTGGAATCCACTGCGAAGTCCGCTTATAACGGAGCAGCGCGAACATTTGGTTCAGAGTACGAGCGCACAAAGGCGGCGCTCCAGTCCAGCTATCAGGCTGTTTCCCGTTACGCCAAAGCCGATTACGAGGGAGCCCGATGCCTTTATCAGGCTTACCTTCGCAGCCAGGAGCTTGCCCCGGCTGCAATTTACAACGAGACGGGTTACGAACTCACCTCACTGCTAAAAGGTCTTCTTCCGGGATTGCTGCAGATGCTGGCCGTCGTTGGTGCGACAACCTTTATTGGAGCGGCCGCAGGGGGAGTAATTGGATTCTTTTTTGGCGGTGTGGGAGCGGTACCCGGTGCAGCCGTTGGGGCTGACGTGGGATTTGATATAGGAATGGCTGTCCTGACCTGGATGGGATTGGCTTTTCTCGCGGTGGCAATTGCACAAGGCTTCGGAGAAATGCTGACCGCGCTGCGCAACGGAGTGGTTTGGGCATGGGATGCAGGACAACTCGGTGGGGCGGATGAGCAGAAACAGGTAGAACGGTCTGCGAAGGAACTGGCGAGGGCCTCAGGCATTCTTGTCAGGCTCATCCTGGAAGGAATCGTTGCCTACATCTTGAAAAAGGGAGCTGTAGCTTCCACGCGCGGCGTCATGGCTACCGCGCAAACGCTTCGCAACGCAGGGACCGAAGCAGCAGCGGAAGATACTGTTGCAAGTCTGGTCGGGAAATTACGGGCAAGCCGGTTGGGCGGTGGCTTTGCTGACTGGGTAGAAAGCAACTGGCGCGATTTGGTGAAGAACGAGCGATTGCAGCCGAAATCACCTGTTACAG
>JASLFF010000619.1 GCA_030150795.1 Terriglobales bacterium
CCTTCGGGCCCCAGAAACTACGCGGGAATCGTGATTTGAGGCTTGACACGAAAGCGAACAAATGGTAAAGTTGGAGATTCGCTCCAGGGCGAAAAAGTGGTGCATTGAACGATCTTTGAAAATAAGCATTCAGCAATTAGCCAGAAAGCCCAACAAGGACAGCCCTGAAACCTCCGCCAATACGGGACACGCTGGGACGACATGGGACGTGGTGGGACGAACATAGGGGTAGGGGAGGGTGTCAAGATCGAGTGACCCGGTGATCGGGGAATCTGGTAATCGGAAAGGCAAGACCGACTGGGATGGCTTTGGGATGGTGCCGTGGAAGTCCTTTGGAATCCTAGTTGACGGACAGGGGGGAGGGGTGCCATGGATCGGGCATCGGGTGATCCGCTGATCGGAAAAGCAAAAGCTTTACCGCGGATTAACGGATGATCGCGGATCGGAAAGGCGAGTTTTCACGACGGAAGCGCGGAGCGCGGAGACACGGAGAACAGCCGAGATCCAAGGAATCGGAAGCCGAGGGCAGATCGGAACACAGCCGAGGGCGGCTGTGCTCCATAAGCACTATAAGGCGTTACTGCGCCCGGATGGTCACGAAAACCCGGGTCTTCTCCCATTCCAGTATCAGGTCAGCGCTGTCGTTGGAGTTCTGATCCAGGGCGATGGTGAACTGCTCAACCGGCACGGCGATCTCCTGTTTCTTCATGTCCACGCGCGCCAGGTCCTGCTCTTGATGGTATTCGGTGCCCCACTGCCCGGTCTGCTTGTTGATGATGAGTTTCCATGTGCCTTCAGAAGGGAGAGTGTACAGGGTGTAAGTTCCGGCCGGCACTTTGGCGCCGCCGATATCGAGCGCAATGGCCGTGGTGAGCGTGGTAGCTTCATTGGCCCCGGTACGCCAGACTTTTCCGTAAGGCGCAAGATCGGTCCCCAGCTTTCTGCCTTTAAGAGAAGGACGGCTGTAATCAATGGTGACTTTCTTGCCGTTGATGATGCAGTCGGCGGTGCCGGGAGGGCTGGGACGCTTGCTCTTGTCCTGCTGCGGCGGCTGGGCCTGAGCAGAGGCAGCGAGCATCGGCTGCGCGAGAGTGAGCGCGGCAAGCATAACGACGGTCAGCGCGATTGCAGAAAAATGTTTTCCGGTCATGATGAATGTCCTTTCTGAGAAGGGTTTCATTATCGCGCAACCGGGCCGCAGTGGCCAGCAGATGGGCGCTTATTTGGCTTTCAGCGCGGTGCAGGCGGCAGGCACGGCTACTTGGCTTTGATCGCAGCGCAGGCGGCGTTGAAGTCTGACTTGCTGCCTTCATGCAGGGTCACCGGCACCACCTCTTGAATGTACGGACGCATATGGTGATTCGTGACCAGCGTGCCTCCGGGATCGAAAGCGCGGGTGAGTGAGCCGTGATCGTCAAGCACCAGGTCAGGATTGTTCCACTTGCCCCGGAAGTCGAGCGACGGAGCCGTGCTGCCGCTGAAGGTTGAGTAATTGTTGGCATAAAGATGCGCCGTCATGCCCTGGAGATCGGTCCCATGAGGATTTTGAAAGTCGCCGCTAAGTCGGAGCTTGTATTGCTCACCGCGCGGGGTGCAAATCACGGCATTGCCGGAAACATGCGTCATTCCCAGGCCTCTGCCCGTCTTGGGAGAAAAGGTCACAAGCAGGGCGTAGTCGCCGGCGGTCTTGGAGTGCATCTGTCCCCAGCCTGTCCAGTTGGGGATGATGTGAAAATGGCCGCCCATGTAGAACCCCCACGGCGTAAAAACTGCCATGATGCCCATGATCACCACAACGCCAAACACAAGCGCGGCCAGCACCTGCACCACGCATCCGGGACCGGACCTGCGCCGCGGCGGCATTCCCGGCGGGAAAGATGAAGAATTCACACGATGCTCCTGAACGGCTCTTCAGCGGCAGTAAGTGTACCGCAAGACAGCAAAAAGCATGCGCGAACAGGACTAAAGGCGGCAGAAATGATTGAAGCTCTTGCGCGACTGCATCTGCGCTGCGGCAAAGATCAAGGGCAGCCCTGCAGCTGCCCTTGCGTCACCCTCACCTCGAATCCTGCTCGCGGACGCGCCGTTATTAGCGGCCATACCAGTAGTGATCGCGCTCGTCACGGCGTATGTCGCGCGTGTCACGATACACATCGGCGCGGTCGCGATTTACGTCACGATATTCGCGGCGCAGTTCCTCGCGCTCATGCGCGGCGGCCCGGTAATCGCCCCGATCCAGATCGCGGCGCAGTTCCCAGCGGTCATGCGCGATCTTGGCTTCGTCGCGGCGAATGTCGCGGACGTCGGCGCGCCGGTCAGCATAGTCACCGCGCAAATCGCGGTCACGATAGTATCCATCCTGCGCCATCATGCTGCCTGCGCCCGCAAAAACCAGAAACATCAATCCTGCTAAAGTTCGCTTCATGCCTGTTCCTCCCAGGAGCCCGTTTTGACTGCCTGCCAGTTTTAACCCGGCCGCGCGCCGGGAAGTTTCGTAAAGAAGAGTTAAAAGTAAGTTAGCGCCTGATCCCAAAAAGAAAGGCAGTGAACTCTGTACCGCTTAAATAGATTTGACAGTAACGGATTGATTCGTATCAAATCATTAACCAACATCTTGACGATCTGCTCCAACAGGGAAAGAGGAGTCTCATTGGTGAAATCCGTAAACCTATTTACGCGACGTGAAGCGCTCAGCCGAGGCCTGACGTTTGCCGCGATGACCACGCTCGCCGGTCTTCCGCTGCATCTGCTCGCGGACGAACTCGCCCCACTCGATGTTTCATATGCCGGTTCCATGGGGTCAATGATGGAAGGCCCAATAAAATCCGCCGCTGCCCGCACTTTGAAAATTGACTTCCATGGCCGCGCCCAGGGTTCCAGTGCCCTGGCGCAGTTGATCGTCGGCGGCAGCATTCGTTCGGACGTATTTATCCCCGTCACGCCGGGACCTGCGCTCACTGTTCTTCGCGCCGGAAAAGCCGATTCGGCGCAGCCCATTGCGCACACGGAAATGGTGATCGCCTATAGTCCCAAAAGCAAATTCGCTTCCCGCTTTGACGCGGCTGCCAAAGGCAAGGAAGATTTGTGGAAGATTCTGCTGGAACCCGGGCTGCGCTTTGGACGAACCGATCCCGTCACCGATCCGCAGGGCCGCAACATTATTTTCACCATGATGTTGGCCGCCAAGACGACCAGGCAGGCTGACCTGGTAGAAAAGATTCTTGGCCCCGCCATCAATGAGCAGCAGATCTTCACCGAGCCAACCGTAATGGCGCGCCTGCAAAGCGGTGAACTGGATGCTTCGTCGGCGTATAAGATCCAGCCTGGCCCGCTGAATCTGCCTTACGTGCCCCTGCCGGGCGAAGTCAACCTGAGCGGCCAAAACGTGCACACGGAGCATCCGGACGTGACGCTCTCCGTCGGCGGAAAGTCGTATGCTCCCGAACCGCTCATTTATTACGCGGCAGTTCTTAAAGATGCGCCCAACGCCAAAGGCGCGGCGGCGTTTATGGAATGGCTGAAAGGGAATGAAGCGCAGGCAATATTTCGCAAATATAATTATGACCCGCCGGGCGACGCTTCTTCCCTGCACGCATGATTCATCGCCGCTGGATTGCCAGAGTTGGCGCGGCGCTATTTGCGCTGGCGCTGTTGTATCCGTTCACCGCACTGCTCGCCCGCATCGGGTCATGGCAGTGGGGCGCGGACGTGCGAGGCCCTGCCCTTGCATCGGTGCGCGTCTCGCTCCTGCTCACCAGTGTTGCGATGTTGATTATTGTCGCCGTGGGCACGCCGGTGGCTGCGTACATCGCGCGCTGCTCCACCCGCGAGCGCCTCTGGTGGCAGGCCATTTTGCTGGTGCCGATTTTGCTTCCGCCACTTGCGCTCGGCATTTTGCTCACGCTGGCTTTTGGCCCATACGGTTCTCTTGGCGAAATGATTGAGCGTTTTGGTCTTCGCTTGACGAACACCGCTCCAGCTTT
>JASLFF010000734.1 GCA_030150795.1 Terriglobales bacterium
ACGCCGCACAAGACCGGCGACTTTCCTCCGTATATCGCCAACGATGTCGGCCTGATTGAGACGCCTTCTGGACGCGTTGTGGTCGTGTTTTTCTCGGCGCACCATCGCGGCTATTACCAAGAGCTGGAAGATGCGATTGGACGGATGAGCGAGCAGGTGTGGGGATATTTCAATTACCGGGAGAGAGTGCCTGCAGCCAAGTGAAGCTGTGACAGCAAATCCACCACGGAGACACGGAGGCACGGAGAAAGACAAAATCTCACCACTGATGAACGCGGATGACACTGATAAAAACGATGATTGCGGAACGATGGGAGACAAAGCTACGATTGGACAGAGGCGTGAGAAAGCTAGAAGCGAAACGCTTACATTGATGAAGCTCACAAAAAATCAGGCCAAACAGATTCGTGCCCTAAAACGCATGAAGGATGAAGACATCGATTTTTCCGACATTCCGGATCTCACCGGTGACGAGAAGTTTGTCGTGGGAAAGTTTTACCGGCCGATCAAGAAGCTGGTGACTGTCCGAAAAAGTACCAATAAAAGAGCTTGATGCCAACAATCCGGCGAACTTTCCGCAACGAGAGTTTGCATCCTAAAGATGAAAGAGTCAGTCTGCATGCCTGTGCCGCACCTACGGCGCTTGTGAGTTTTTGAATACACTTACCCAGGGCTCACGCGCCTGGGCTCAATAATTCCGCCCTTTCGGGCTGGGGTCAAAACGTGAGAGATAGATCGTAGAATCCCAACCCTTTGCAAAAATCAAAGGCGCGAAGGATGGGCAACGGCCATGCTGGTCGTATTTTCAAATATTGCAAAAAAGTAATAGCAGCCTAAGTCTAAAATTAATCCCTTCAGATCACGCAAGATTCAAACGTTAGTGTGGAATGACGATGAACGACATCGATTGGTTCTCGGCTTTGGCTACCATCTTTATCGCCGTGATCGCTATGGGCGGCTGGTTGATCAACCGCAGAGACGATCGCAAGGCTATTACCAGCAACGTTGAAGCCAATGGCGGGAAGGTGATTGGAATCCTCCGTACATGGAGTGCTGGCTCTCGGTGGGAGCGCAACTATGACGTGAGCTTGATCACAGTAAGAGGCGTGCGCGTTCAGGCGAGCTGCAGAACTGACGGCGCCGCAGTTTATTGGCTGGACGACAAGCCGCCCGAAGAGTAGGTGGAATCTTCTGACGCCTCATCATAGGTATTGTTATGTTCCAGCATAGCAGTACGCGACCACACCCTGAATACGTTCAAGTTCGTCCAGCAAAGTTGATGTATTCGTATAATCCTTGATTTAAGCCATCTTTCAGAGGGTGGCGCGGTATCGGAGTGGAACGTTAAGAGATTGCAAACCTGGGGACTTTTGCAAAGCAACGGGGAAAGAGACCCGAGCGAACTCCTGCTGCTGGATAGCAAAGGAGACATCGCCATGATCCTTCTGCTCCTGCTCGCTTCCCGTGCTACTTCGCAAGCTCAGAGGCGCGGATCGTTCGCAGTCGGTCAGTATGACCGACACATGGAATTTCGTGGGACCTAATTCGCTCCACTCAGCCGCATTCATTTGCTCTGCTCACTCAGGTCTGAGTTGAGCATGTGCTTGGGGCGCGCTCTGGTACTTGTTTCGTGAACTGAAAAGAATTGTTTTGGACATGGGACACTGTCCTCTTTCGCTATTGATTCGACACAGAGAACCCGCTAAAGTATGGCAGCGCCGAGATGCGCAAGGTCTTTGACAAGCAGCAGTCAGCACTCAGTAGTCAGCAATCAGACAAAACCGGGAAGTCTTGCGACCCTCTGCCGATTGGGTTTGGGATTGGGTCACCCTTGGGTCTCCCAAGGGTCACGCAAGGGTCACCCAGGCGACACGCAAGGGTCTCCCAAGCGTCGAATGGTGGAAGTATCTTTGGTTTGGAATAAATTCCGGAAAATGCCGGGGTGGGCGCGCAGAGCGCGCTAATCGCCGGGATCGGAAAAGGTAAAACCTTACCACTGATAAACACGGATGATACGGATTTAGGAAGGCCATCCACCGCCGAGGGCGGCGGTGCCACACGGGTATGGCCGGGATTGAATTGTGCAAGTGCTTTAGAATCCTAGTTGAGCGATGGGGGGGTGGGGTCAGGCCAGCTCTCTTGCTCTTTCGAGCACCAACTCCATCGCTTCTTCCTTCGTGCTGATCTTCCCATCGAGCTGGGCATCTTCCACTGCGGTGAGCAATTCTTTGAATTGCGGGCCGGGTTTGTAGCCGGCGGCAATCAGATCGTCGCCGGTGATGAGAGGCTGGGGGCGGATTTGTTCAGCGGGTAGCGTATGAAACTTCTCCTTCGCGAAGTCATACAGGCTCAGGTCGCGATGGCTGCTCTGGCAGTCCAGGCGATGCAGTTCCAGATGCTGGTCAAAGTGAGGCAGGCGGAAGAAGCGCTTGAGCGTGGAATCTTTCATGCGCATGACGTCGCCAAAGCGCATGTGGTTGGCGACAAGCGAGAGCACCTGGTCAGTATCGTCGTTGGAAAGGCGGAAGCGGCGGCAGACTTCCGCGGCCATTTTGGTGCCGATTTCAGCGTGTCCGTCAAAGCGGATGCGGTCAGGCGCAACGCGGAACGTCGGCGGCTTGCCCACATCGTGCAGGAGCGCACCCAGAGCGAGAGTCTTGGAACAGCCCGCCGGTAATCCTTCTAGCAGCATGAGCGTGTGAGTCCAGACATCGCCTTCAGGATGATATTGCGGCGGCTGCGCGACGCCCTGCATCTTCTTGATTTCCGGCAGCACCTGCTCCAGCAGATTGGTCTGGTCCAGCAGTTCAAAGGCGCGGCGGGCGCGGCCTTCAGTGAGCATTTTCAGGATTTCGTCACGCACGCGCTCATGACTGACCTGATGGATTTGCGGAGCAAGTTCACGGATGGCAGCGAAGGTATGGTCGTCGATTGAGTAGCCGAAGCGGGCGGCAAAGCGCACGGCGCGGAGCATGCGCAGCTTGTCTTCTGCGAATCGCTGATGAGCCTGGCCGATAGTGCGAATGATGCCCTGTTTCAGGTCTTCGCGACCGCCGACGTAGTCCAGCACTTCGCGGGTGTCGGGATCGAGCAGCAGCCCGTTGATGGTGAAGTCGCGGCGCTGCACGTCAAGGCGGGCGTCTTTGGAGAATTGGACTTCATCGGGATGGCGACCGTCAGAATAAGCGCCGTCACTGCGGAAGGTTGCAACTTCAATGGCGTAATTGTCAGGCTCTCCTTCTGGGGTGTGGCGGCGCACGGGAACAAGCACCACGCCGAACTGTACGCCTACGGCAAAAGTCTGCGGAAAGATGCGAATGACTTCTTGCGGCGTAGCAGAGGTGGCAACGTCATAGTCGGCGGGTTCGCGGTTGAGCAGCAGGTCGCGCACGCAGCCGCCGACAAGATATGCGGAGTGTCCGTGTCCGCGCAGCGTGCGCGCGATGCGGGTGGCTTCAATCGCTTTGTCGGTAGAGAGATTCATTTTCGGAGCTTTCACCGCAAAGGACGCAAAGGGCGCAAAGGAATCAATCAAGTGCATTTCTGCGATGTTCGCGATCCTTTGCTTAAAACAGCCGTGCTTAAACAGCAATTCACCGCAGAGAATGAAGAAGGTGCGCTGAGGACGGCGCCTGATTTTTTATTCCCTTCGCGCCCTTTGCGTCCTCTGCGGTGAACCGGCAAATCCAATAATATTAGATATATGTCTGAGAGTTACATTCTGGGGATTGAGAGTTCGTGCGACGAGACAGCGGCTGCGGTCGTCGGCAACGGCGAGCATGTGCTTTCGAACGTGGTATCGTCGCAGATTGCCACTCACCAACCGTATGGCGGCGTGGTGCCGGAACTGGCGTCGCGCGAGCATCTGCGAGCCATTGTTCCGGTAGTGCGGCAGGCGCTTAAGGAAGCAGGCAAGAGTTATGAGTCGATAGATGCAATCGCAGTCACGCAGGGACCGGGGCTGGCCGGAGCGTTGCTGGTAGGAATCAGTTACGCCAAAGCGCTGGCGTTTGCGCTGGAAAAGCCGTTAATCACCGTGAACCATCTTGAAGGGCATATCCACGCGGTGCTGCTGGAAGAAAAGCAGAAAGGAAATTTCCAGATGGATTTTCCCCTGCTTGCGCTGGTGGTTTCCGGGGGGCACACGCACTTGTTTCTGGCGGAAGAACGCGACCGGGGCTGGATCTATAAAAACATCGGACGCACACGCGATGATGCCGCCGGCGAAGCCTATGACAAAGTGGCCAAGCTGCTGGGGCTCGGCTATCCCGGAGGGCCGGTGATTGACGCACTGGCGCTCCAAGGCAATCCGAAGGCGGTCAAGTTCGTACCATCGCAGATCAAGCATGGCAATCGGGGGACACCAAAAGCCGAGCAGACGCCACATGATTTCTCTTTCAGCGGAATCAAAACAGCAGTGCTGCGCTATGTTGAACTGGAAGGAATGCGCGAATCGATCACGGCGCGCCAGCAGGCGCTGGCTGGGGTTGCAAAGCCAAAGACAGAAGACGTGCTTGCGCTTTGCGACAAGAAAACTCTGGACCTGGTGGCGTCTTTCCAGCGGGCCGTGGTGGAAGATCTGGTTGGCAAGACTTTGCAGGCAGCCCAGGAACGCAATGTCCGCACACTCTTTGTCACAGGAGGCGTGGCGGCGAATCGGGAATTGAGGGAGACATTTGCCAGGGACGCAGCAAATGCGGGACTGGCGGTCTATTTTCCTTCACGAAAACTTTCAACCGATAACGCTGCCATGATTGCGGCAGCGGCATTCCCCAAGCTCAGAGCAAAAGATTTTGCGGGGGCGGATTTTTCCGCCGAGGCGTCACTGGCATTGCGTTAGCTCGGCTCCAGACTGATGTTTATTCAGTCTGGGGCAGACCTGGGAAAAGGCTTTCCAGAGCTTGATCCAACTGCTCTTCTACATTCAGGTCTTTGTAGATAACGGTGTGAACTCGCGCGTCCAAGGGAGACTCGTCTGATGGTTTTGCCGCCAGAACAAGAATGGGAATGCCAGCGGTTTTCTCGTCAGCCTTGAGCGCGTCAATCAGCTGATAGCCGCTCAGCCGGGGCATTTGCAGGTCAGTCAGGATCAGGTTTGGCCGGATCAACTCTAAAATTTCCAGGGCCGCGACTCCATTGGCAGCAGTTTCAACCTTGAATCCGCGAGTTTCCAGAAAGCGGCACACCGTGTGCCGGATGAGCATTGAATCGTCGATAACGAGTGCAAGCATAGACATAGGTGGTCTGCAAGAACGGCATTCATTTTTGTCTTTCCGTTCGTAACACTAGAAGAGTACAAAAGCGCGGGCGTGAAAAAGGCAGGAAATCGCCTGTACCAATACAACGGTCATTGAGCCGCCAGCGCTCGGGAAAAACTCAGGCCTCTTCCGGCTTGATGTTTTCTTCAATGGCCATGTCTTTGAACTCGCTCGATTCAAAAACGTCGCCACATTCCTGGCATTCAACAAATTCAGCGTCTTCTTCGCGCGCAACTACACGCACGCGGGGATGCTTGCAGGGTTTCTCCATAGGTATTGGTTCGGGAGGCCGTTTCGAGATAGATGGGTTTTGCGTTGGATTCATATTCGGACCAAGGCGCACTTCTGCCAATGCCTGTTCTCGAATAGCGGGTATTTTAAGCTTGTCTGTGCGGATGTCAAGTGCTTCTGCGCGTCGCGGGAGTGCCATAGCAGGAAATGGATGATCAAAGCGAAGACTGGGTTGCTGCCGGCTCAAGGCATAGGGTAGATGCCGGACGACCGCGCCTTTTCCACCATCACCTGAGTAATTGTCGAGGGAGCATGGCTGGCCATGCCGCTTTGGGCTGATGCCACAGCCGCCTCAAAAGTGCTTCGCCCGGTAAGGGCCACATCGATGAGAAGAAACTTAGGCGAGCCCTCTGCAACCCGCACACCGGCATAGGCATGGCCAGGCACAATAACAATGCTTGCATCCATGCCCAGGTTCTCAAAAAGCGAGGCGTACATTACCGCCGCATCAATGCAATTAGCACTGCTCTGGGTAAGGCTTATCCGCGGCATGCGGACCCGCTCGCTCACTCCTTTGTGATCACCCAGCGTCGCGGAACTCTTTACATAAGAAAGGCCCATTCGTTGCAACGCATTGAAAATGGCACGGGCTTCGCGGTAGGTTTCCTGCTCTTGCTGCGCTGCTGTCTTCCAATTTTCGTATCCCGGCAAACGACGATCCACCGTGTATCCCTTGGCACGAGACAGCACACTTTCCACAATGCGATCATGCGGGGTCACCCAAGAAGCGATGAACGAAGCATATTTAAAGCCGTTGCCCCAGAACATGTCTTCAGCCGAGCGGAGCCGTACCGGCACAGTGGTTTCATACGAACTGTTAGAGGCCGTGTCTGTAATCGTAACCTGGGCCGTGGCCGCGGTAATCTCGTGGTTTTGATACAGGCGAGGAAGAAATGCAGGCGCAAACACCATGGTCTGCGTTACACCGGGAGCAATTTCAACGGTCTGGATCTCCTCGTCACTCCAGCCCGGAATCCTTACACTGACTCGGCGGGACATTGGATCAGCGGATGTGTTGGAAAGTGTTACTGAAACCACGCCAAAGGTCCGGTCGCCCTGGCGCTGCAAAGAGGCGTAATTGGCAAAGACGGGATAAATCTCACCGTCGATGCCAGCCTGGATTTTATAACTGGGCAAAATCTGGCGAACGGGCGCAGGGGGACGGAGATCGCCTCGATCAGCACCCGCATCCCCGGCAAAGGAGCGAGGCGCAAATAACGAGCTTAGTAAAAGCGCTGCACCGACAGCCGATTTCGCCAATGAAAGCATGCTGTCAGAAGCATAGAGGCGAGGTTCGAAATAGCAATCCAGCTTACGCCTTAAAAAGTCTTGTAAGAGTCGCACGATGCCTTTAGAAGCTGTTTCGTTGCCCCAAAATGAAAAAAATCTTCCAAATTCTGAATACCTGATTCATGAGAAATCCATTAATAAGTATGTAGCTCGGAGTTAAGTTAACGTAACTTATTCATTCTTTACAGTTTAGGACGTGGAACTCTGATTGCCATACAACTGACCACGGGTTAGCAGTGGGGGCACTGAACGAAGGTATAGGGCTGGACACCCTGCTGTTGCCATTTTCACCAACCAAAATGGAGAGAAGAGAATAAATGAACACAAAACTGCGCTACATCGCATTGTTTTTCGCGATTACGCTGGCACTCGCGTTATGCATTCCGTCCTTCGGGCAGGTGGTCAAGGGCTCAATTTCTGGCTCAGTGATCGATCCCCAGGGTGCGGTTGTGTCCGGTGCTACGGTAAAAGCGAAGAACGTTGAAACAGGGACTGTATCCACTACCACAACTGATAGTGCCGGTGTGTACCGGTTAAACCTTCTGCCAGTGGGAACGTACACGGTGGAAATCACGGCACAGGGATTCAAAACGACGAACCAGTCGAACGTGCAGGTAGGAGCCGGTCGTGACACTGGTTTGGGCTCAATCCAGGTCGCGGTAGGCGAAACCTCAACCACGGTAGAAGTTACCGGTGATGCTCCCCTGATTGAAACAACGCAAGCCCAGGTCAGCAGCACATTTTCCGGCACCACGCTAAGCACGTTTGCCGGTATCCAGGAAAATGAAGGCTTGGATCGCCTGGCTCTCTTCGTGCCTGGAGTGGTCAATTCCCGCAGCGACAATTTCTCGAACACGAATGGCGGCGGTTTCTCCAGCAATGGTCTGCGCGGCCGCAACAACGATCAGGAAATTGATGGCCAGAACAACAACGACAACAGTGTCGGTGGGCCGGGACTCTTTCTCTCAGACGTGGAATTCGTGCAGCAGTACGTCATCGTCACGAACAACTTTGGTCCGGAATACGGACGTAACGCCGGTTCGGTAGTAAACGTCATCACGAAATCGGGCGGCAATGCCTGGCACGGAAGCGTTTTTGGATACGAGAACAGCTCCTATCTGAACGCGTTAAGCAATACACAGAAGAACACCAACAAGCCGGGAGCTGTACCGGGTTCTGCCAATGGCGCCTGCCCTGCAACCAACCCTCTGTGCAATCCGTTCACGGGCCCACCGCGCAGCAACAACGAATTCAGCGGTGGAACCATAGGCGGTCCGATCTTGAAGAACAGGGTATTTTCGTTCTTCGGGTTTGATAACCAGATCATCGAATCCAACACGGTCTACACGACCTCGACCCCCACGCCTACACCCGCTGGTTTGGCAAAACTGGCCGCTTGTTTCCCCACAGGGAATGGCGCAGCCGCTGTTTCAGCTCTTTCCAAATTTGGACCTTGGGGTATTACTGCCGGCAATCCCACAATCAGGCCGTCTTCTCAGCCCACCGTTGCGGGCTGCACGGGCGTTCAATTTGGCGGTGTCACCCGCGTGCTGGGAACGCCTTTCCACGGTTATGATTTCGTTGAAAAAGTTGACGCCCAAATCAGTGCCAATGACAGTTTTAGCGGACGTTATCTTTTCAATCGCGGCAACAACTTCAATACCCAGGACAATGGCGCGGCCGGCTATGTAACCAACGTTCTCGCGTTGAGCCAAAGTGCGCTTCTGAGTTGGACCCACAACTTCTCTTCACACATGGTCAATGAGACTCGTTTGGCTTTTGGCCGTCTGAATGTCGGATTTGGTGGAAATACCATCGGCAACACAGATCCCACTCCCGCTAACCTTAGTTCGGCGCTTGCTGCCGTGAGTATTACGGGAGGCCTGAGCTTCGGTCCAGCCAACAACCTGCCGCAGGCCCGCCTGGTAAATACGTGGCAAGGACAGGACAACTGGAATTACGTTTTAGGCAAACACCAGTTAAAAGCCGGAACGAACTTTACCTACCAGAGATCGCCAAACATCTTCTTGCCGGGGATCAACGGTATTTACAGCTTTAGCAGTTACAGCAACTTTTTCGCCAACACTCCTGCCGCAATCACCGTCGCGCAGGGCAATGCAGTCAGCGATTTCCGCGAATACGACACATTCCTTTATGGCGGTGATGACTGGAAAATCAGTCAGCACCTGACATTGAATCTGGGACTGACCTGGTCCTATTACGGTCAGCCAGCCAACCTGTTCCATGACAACACACTGGCCCGTGAGAGCGCACCGGGTGGCTTCTGGAATCCTGCTCTGCCCATCGGCATACGGACCTTCCCGGAACTGCCGGCTCCCAAGAACAGTTTTGGACCTTCTGTGGGCTTTGCCTATTCGCCGCAGTGGGGCGGTTTCCTGACAGGGCATGGTAAGACCGTATTTCGCGGTGGTTTCCGTGAGCTCTACGATCCCGCGTTTTACAATATCTACCTGAACATTGCCAGCGCTACGCCGGTAGTTTTCAATCAATCCATCACCAGTCCTGGAACTCACCCAATGCCGGCGGTTCCAACCGGTCCCAATGTCCGCACACTGCTGGGTTCAGCGCTCACTCCAGGCGTCTTTGATCCTCGGACTTTCAATCAGAGCAACGTTACCAATAACTTTTCACCTGATCGCGTCTATAGCTGGACATTTGGCTTTGAACGCCAGATCGGCAAGAACTCTGCCTTCGAAGCGCGCTATGCCGGCAACCGCGGAACGAACCTGTTCCAGTCAGTGGATGCCAACCCATACGTAGGTCTGCCATCCGCAAACCCGGCCGTAGCAGGGCTGGCACAGTTCTTCCCCAACCTGGTTCCGGCAGGTGTTACCGGCTGCGCCACCACGCAGCAGGTCCTTGCTCCTGGTCAGGCAGCCACGGACCTTGGAAGAGAGTTCTGTGGTCAGGGTTCTCTGCGTCAGCGGACCAACACTTCATACTCTGACTATCACGCGCTGCAATTGGAGTTCCGCGCAAACAACCTGTTCAAACAATTGAATGTCAGAACTGGGTATACGTTCTCCAAAACCACTGACAACGTGAGCGAAATTTTCGGCACCAACACTGCCGGAAATAACGTTGCGTTTGCTCAGAACCAGTTTGACGTTACAAATGGAGAGCATTCGCTTTCCGGTCTGAACATTCCAAACGCGTTCACCATCAATTTCCTGGAGCAATTGCCGTTCTTCCGTGAACAGCATGGATTCCTGGGCCACGTGCTGGGCGGATGGGCTGTGTCAGCTGATTACATCTGGGCGTCCGGGCAACCGTACACTCCACAACAGCTGGCCGATGCTCGCTTGAGCGCTCTGGGCAATTTCTATGACACCGCGTTCGTGGCGAACTTTGTTGGTGGCGTGGATACTGCTCGTGCCTTCACGGGCAACATCAATGCACCAGCCAACTCCGTCGGAATTTTCGCAGGTGACGCTTGCCTGCGTGGTGTTGCCGGAACTGCGGGCACGACGTTAACCTGCGCGTTGCCTGCAACGCAACTCCTTAGCTTGAATGCGCTCAACTCCCTGAGTCCGGCCGGAGCGCCTCAACCAACAGTCGTCGGAGTAACCACCAATGATGTGCGGCTCATTATGAATGCCCGGACGGCCCAGCAGGTGTTTGGGACCCCGTTTGGAACTTCTCCGCGCAATGCCCTGTCGGACGCTCCATCTAACCTTGCTAATGCAACGCTGATCAAAGGCATTAAGCTGGGTGAAAAGGCGAACTTTGAAATGCGCTTGACGGCAAATAACGTCTTCAACCATTTCAATTTCCAAAACGTCGATCCCTTCATCAACGATGCGGGTAAAGGTCAATTTGGAACCGACTTTGCCAACCCGAGCGTAACCCCCGCCAACGGCCGTACCGTGTTTGTGGGAGCAAGAGTCACCTTCTAACCTAAGATCGCTTCTAGATCTTGGCCCGCCGGCCACAAACCGGCGGGCTTAACTTTTTGAAAGAAAAGAATTTGTTTTCAGGTTTTCTTTAAAGTGTCATCGCGCCGCGTGAATGCTGCGCCGGCCAGCGCCAGCACAACAGGAAAGCATTCCAGCATGTAGCGTGGTTCCGGATTTTCCAGCGAGCTTAAAAAAAGCGACCGCAGGAGAACAAAGCCGATCACAAACACGCCGGCAATACCCAGCCGAGAAATCAACCATCCGCGCAAAGCCGCAACAATATAAAAAAGATTCAGTCCGGCCCAAAACAGCGCGAACCAGCTTTCCTTCTCATGCTGCGAGAACTCCCACCAACGGGTTTCCACGTCCAACAATTCCGTGCGAGGCCGCAGCCACATATCTGTCGTCCGCAGAAATGGCAGCCAAACGTAGTAACGAAGGCGACTATGTTCCTGGCGCTGGCGCGCAATCTCTTCAAACTCGGCATCCATTTCCGGATCGATATAGAGCTGCTCGTTATAACGCGCTATGATCGCCAGTGTTTTCTGATACTCGGGACGGGTATCAAAGGCACGTTCAGGAAGCTGCTGCGAGTCAATCGGCTCGCCGGAAACTTTCCAATAGACCTCTTCCACTGAGACGTAATCGACCATCCAGGTCTTTACCCAGTGATTGAAACCACGTGGAAGGAATTCTCCGGGGTCATTGGCATAACGCGAAGCCAGCGGCTGCCACACGTGAAAGACACGCGCATTGCGGACCGTCCAGGGTATGAGCGGGCCGAGGCTTGTGATCGCCAATACTAATCCTGCGAGAGCCGCCTGCTTCTTATTTGTTGTGCGGAAGAAAATCAGCAGCAGAGCCAGCCCCATCGCGGGCAGAATGAGTCCGTTATCAGGACGCATAAAAATTCCTGCAGCGGTCCATAAGCCCGCAATTGCCCAAAGCCTGCTTGCAGGTGCACCCTGCTCCAGCACCTTTAATCCGCGGACGCCATAGTAAAGAGCATGCGCAACGCAGCAGATGGACAGCGTCTCAGAAAGCGGAGCAGCAACGTAACTCGCTGTAAACGGACACAGTGCCGCCAGCAGGTAAGCTGCCTTAGCGGCGCGGGCATTCGTCAATTCCAGCGCCAGCCCGGCAATTACCAGGCAGGTATTGGTATCGATGAGCGCCTGCGCAATCATCACAGCCGTGTAGTGTTCGCGACCAAAGATGGCGAAAATCGCCGCCAGAAACCCGGGATAACCTGGCAACCGGATCAGCGTGGGTCGTATATCGCCATTGTCTGTAAGGCCGAAGATCCCGTGATCCAGCCAGTTTTTGGCAATGTCACCATAGACCCAGGTGTCGCCTGCGAGATGGGGATAGCGGAAGACAAAGAAGAGGCGCAAGGCGAGTCCGGCCATGGTCACCAGCAGGAAGAAGAGCCAGTTGCGCCGTACCAATTCAATGAGCTTTGTCATGGATAGGGATGCCCTAGTGTAAAGGCGTGTTCCCGGACGTACAACTCCAAGGGGTACGCAAGGGCAATGCCCGATTGACCTGCATCTCCCTGCCGCTTACGATGGTTGTAACAATCCAGCAATGGCAAAATCCATCTTTTATGATCCTGACCGGAAGCGCTGGGGACGGCTGCGCATCCTGCTGAGTGTGCTCGGCGCGACCGTCGGCAGCCTGGTGCTGTTTTTCATCATTACGGTCTTTGTGCAGTCAGATCCGCTGCCACACGTCCTGATGCCGGAACAAAAGCGGAACCTGCGCGCCTTGAAAGAGCGCGAACACCGCAAGCGGCCCAGCACAAAAAACACCCATCGCAAAACAAAGTCTTCGCCTTCACAGGTGGTGTTGAATACCGATGAAGGTATCCGGGCCGCTTATTACGTCACCTGGGATGCGGCCAGCTTTGTATCGCTGAAGGAATACTACCCTCAGATCGATATCCTCTTTCCTGAATGGCTGCACGTGCTTACCCCGGATGGGCATTTGCAGGGCTTTGACAGCGTTAATCATCCGTTTCCAGTGGTCGAAAACGGGACCGTTCATTCCACTGACGATCGGGTGATGCCATTTCTGCGGGCGGAAAAAGCTGAAGTCGAAGTTTTCCCGCTGATCAACAATTATGAGACGGTCAGCAAGCAGTGGCTCACGAACGTTGGCGATTTCCTGTTGGATCCGGCGGCGCGGCAGACTTTTCGCACGCAGCTTCTCCTTTACCTGAGTAGTGACCGCTTCAAGGGCGCGGCCATCGATTTTGAAGAGATACCGCTCAAAGCGCAGCCCGGATTTCTGGCACTGATCCAGGAATTGGGCCATGACCTGCATGCGCGAGGCCTCAGGCTTTACGTGAACGTCCCGGTTGCAGATAAAGACTACGATTACCCGGCGCTCGCCGCTGCTGCTGACGGCCTGGTCGTGATGAACTATGACCAGCATCAGGTTACCAGCGCTCCCGGTCCCGTGGCTTCGCAGGATTGGTTTACTGCGAACCTGAGGCAGGCAGTAAAAGACATTCCTAAGACGAAGATCATCTGCGCGGTCGGTAGCTACGGGTATGACTGGAGGCTTTCCGTCCGGAACAAACGAATCACCAATGTTGACACCAACAATGTGCAGGAATCCTGGCTGCACGCGCGGGAATCCAGCGCGGAAATTGAACTTGATCCCGACTCGCTCAATCCTCATTACGCATACATGGAAGATGGCGGCCAGGAGCATCAGGTCTGGTTTCTGGATGCTGTTACGGCCCTGAACGAGATGCGTTCAGCCCGTGACTTGGGCATCCGCACGTTTGCGTTGTGGCGACTGGGATCAGAAGATCGGTCGCTCTGGCGGATATGGGACAATCCCACGGAAGCCGGCGCTGAGCAGAAACTCTCAGTGGTCCCTGCCGGTGAAGACGTTGATCGGGAAGGCGATGGCGAGATTCTTTATATCCAGCACCAGCCCAGTCCCGGGCAGCGCGAGATCAAACTCGATTCAGACAAGAAATATGTTGTTTCAGAAAAGATGACCGTCCTGCCGGAGCCTTACGAGGTGAGGGTTTATGGCTGGAAAGAAAAGCAAGTGGCGCTCACGTTTGACGATGGCCCTGACCCGGTATATACGCCAAAGATCCTAGACATCCTGAAGCGTGAAAATGCCACAGCCACGTTTTTTCTGATCGGGCTGCAAACACAGAAGTTTCCGGCGCTTGCCAAACGCATTTATGACGAAGGCCATGCCATTGGGAACCACACCTTCACGCATCCTGACATCAGCGACGTTTCCCAGTGGTACATGAAGCGCGTGGAACTGCAGCTGACGGAAAAACTGTTTGCCAGCAAGATCGGCGTGAAGCCGCTTTATTTCCGCCCACCTTATTCCATTGACCAGGATCCTGACATCGCTGACCAGGTTCGTCCGCTCGAACTTGTTCAGGGCGAAGGTTATATTACAGTGGGATCAAAGATCGATCCCAACGATTGGAAAAAAGGACAAAGCGCTTCGGAAATTGTCGCTGAGGTCGTGGACCAGGCAGAGCGCGCAGCCACCAAAGGATGCCAGACGCGCGGTCCTTTATATTGCGGCAACATTATTTTACTCCACGATGGCGGCGGTGACCGGACTGCCACAGTCGAGGCACTGCCGGCAGTGATTGAAGGCTTGAGGGCACGCGGCTTCAAGATTGTGAGCGTTGAACAGCTATTGAACAAAACGCGGGCTGATGTGATGCCGCAGCTCCCTCCCAATGAAATCCTGAGCGCACGCCTTGACGGCTATGTTTTTCTTCTCGGACAATGGCTGGCCCAGTTTATTGTTTTTGTATTTTTCATTGGTGACGTTCTTATGAGCGCCCGTCTCCTTGGCATTGGCGCGCTGGCGACATTCGATCGTTTGCGTACTCCACCGCCGGTCGGGGGCCCGGATTACAAGCCCAAAGTCACCGTCATTATCCCGGCATTCAATGAAGAGAAAGTCATTGAGAATACTGTGCGATCGGCGCTGGCTTCCGACTACCCGAACCTGCGGACAATCGTTGTGGATGACGGATCGAAAGACGCGACATCCGCGGTAGTGCGCGAAAAATTTGCCAGGGAGATTGCCGACGGCCGCGTTCTCTTGCTGACCAAGAGCAACGCTGGGAAAGCGGAAGCGCTCAACCACGCCCTGAAATATACGCAGGATGAAATCTACGTTGGCATTGATGCCGATACGGTGATTGCGCCCAACGCTATTTCAATTCTGGTCCCGCATTTTGCTGATGCAAAAGTAGCGGCGGTTGCGGGCAATGCCAAAGTAGGCAATCGCGTGAATCTGTGGACCCGCTGGCAGGCGCTGGAATATATCACCAGCCAGAATTTTGAGCGTCGTGCCTTGAACGTGTTTGGCGCGGTAAGCGTAGTCCCTGGAGCGATTGGCGCATGGCGGGTCTCCGCCGTCCGTCAGGCCGGCGGCTATCACACCGATACCGTGGCCGAGGACGCGGACTTGACGATGTCATTGCTGGAAAATGGCTGGCGGGTGGTAAATGAAGATCGCGCATTGGCGTTTACTGAAGCGCCGACAAATGCCCGCGGCCTCATGCGCCAGCGTTTCCGCTGGTCGTTTGGTATTCTTCAAGCTGTCTGGAAGCATGGCGCTGCCATCCGCCGCCGCAGCCGCCTGGGCTGGATCGCCCTGCCCAATATCATTATTTTTCAGATCATGCTGCCGCTGGTATCGCCGTTTATCGACATCATGTTCCTGTTTGGCATGCTGGAATACGC
>JASLFF010000024.1 GCA_030150795.1 Terriglobales bacterium
CTCTATACAGAAGATTTTCAGCACGAACAGCGGTTTGGCGAACTTCGAGTCAAAAACCCTTTTTTGTAACATCTTGTGCAGGTCTGCTTGCTCAATAGTTCCGTCCCAACACGTTCGCGTCTTTCCTGGTTGATCGCCACGTTCTTTGGCATTGGGCATCTTCAGCCCGGTTCCGGGACTTGGGCCTCTGCGGTCACGATTGCGCTCTGGTGGGCCGCCAGCCAGTGGATTCCATCAGCCTGGCTCGTTCCTGCCGCCATCGCGGTTTCGGCATTAGTTACCCTGATCGGCATTCCTCCATCCACTGTTGTAGCGCGTGAAAGCGGCATCAAAGACCCCGGATTTGTCGTAATCGATGAAGTCGCCGGCCAGATGATCGCGTTGATCGCCGTTCCGGTGAATTGGAAATACATGCTGGCGGGTTTTATACTCTTTCGTAGCTTTGACATAGTGAAACCGTTCCCTCTGCGCCGCCTGGAAGCGCTGCCGGGTGGGACCGGAATTATGATGGATGACGTTGGAGCCGGGCTTTACGCGCTTGCCCTGCTTCAGATATGGCTGCACTTTATAGCGCGTTAGGCCACACCTCAATGGGAATTACCGAAAGCCTGCTGGGCAAAAAGAATGTAGATGGCAACCCTTATATTGAGGCCATTGACCCGCCAGCTTCACTTCCTGGAGGCGAGGTCCGCATTCTTGGACGCGCCCTCAAGCCTCCTCAACTTGCGCGGCCTGAAGTCTTGTTCAGCGGCATGCGCGGCCCCATTGTGGTGAGCTCAGAAGATTTTGTGATAGCGCGCGTGCCTTTTGGCGCCCAGTCAGGCTTGGTTACCGTTCAAAATAATGGATATGTAAGCAACGGCCGCGAGCTTAAAATCGCCCAGCCTATCGCTGAAAGTCTGCATCCTGTCGCCAATCCTGCCGTTGATCGCGACGGCAACATTTTTGTAACGTATTCCGGCGGACGCGGGCAAAAAGTCCCTGTCGCCATTTACAAAATCGACCCGGATTACAACGTTAAGCCGTTTCTGCCGGAGTTGATGAATGCTACCGGCATGGCCTTTGATCCGCAGGGGCAGCTTTATGTTTCCTCACGCTATGACGGGACTGTATATCGCGTAGCGCCGAACGGCACGCTCAGCACTTACGCTGAGGGCATGGGTGTCGCCACCGGAATAGCGTTTGATAAATCCGGCAATCTATATGTCGGTGATCGCAGCGGGACCATCTGGCGCATTGCGCCGGATCGGCAAATTTTTGTATTTGCGACTTTGGAACCAAGCGTTGCCGCCTATCATCTTGCCTTTGCCCCTGACGGCACGCTGTACGTGACAGGCCCAACAAACTCCAGCTTTGACGCCGTTTACAGCGTCGATCCTCACGGCACAGTCACCGTCTTTTATCGCGGACTGGGGCGGCCTCAGGGCCTCGCTTTTGACGCCCAGGGAAATCTTTATGTCGCTGCGTCATTGGGCGGCAAGCGCGGCATTGTGAAGATCACCCCCGATAAACAAGCCAGCTTGGCAATCGCCGGACATGGCCTGGTTGGGCTGGCATTCACCCGAACTGGCGGAGCAGTCCTAGTCACCACCAGCGCCGTTTTCCATCTCACCTGGGGCGTGCAGGGCCTTTCTCTCATTTAAACTGCTAAAGTGAACGCTGAGATCATTGCCATTGGGTCGGAGCTGCTGACTCCGTTCCGCCAGGACACGAACTCGCTCTATCTCACCGAGCAACTAAACCGCTTGGGCGTGGAAGTAAGCTTCAAAACCATCGTCGGCGATCGTCGAACTGATTTAGTCAATGTTGCGCGAATTGCGCTCTCTCGTGCCGATGTCGTCATCTTTATGGGAGGCCTTGGCCCCACTGAAGATGACCTTACCCGCGAGTGCGTGGCGGAAACGTTGGGACGCCCGCTCAAGCGCCACGCCCGCATTGTGGAAGAACTGCGCGCGCGTTTTGCCGCTCGCGGCTGGAAAATGGCGGAAAACAATGAGCGCCAGGGTGACGTCATTGACGGCGCTGACGCGCTCGACAATAAGCGCGGCTCAGCGCCGGGACAGTTCCTGCATATTGACGATCAGCACGGTCACGCAATCATTGTTCTTTTGCCCGGACCTCCGCACGAACTCCGTGGGATGTTTGAAGAACATGTCTTCGAGCGCCTGAAAAGGCTGGTTCCGGCGCAACATATCGCCACGCGCGAATTGAAAATCGGCATGATCGGCGAATCGATGGTGGATAAACGCGCCGCGCCCATTTATAAAGCGGCCCAAGGAGTTGAAACCACGATCCTTGCCGGGACGCCTGGAGAAGTGCAGCTTCATCTCCGCGCACAAGCCAGTTCGCTTGAAGAAGCGCAGAAACGGGTTGATGCGCTCGCTACTCTGCTTGAGGACGAGTTTGAAGACGCCATCTTTGCCACCAAGGGCGAGAGCATGGAGCAAATTGTCGGCTATTACCTGGGCATGCGGGAAAAAACGCTGGCCGTTGCCGAATCCTGCACTGGAGGCATGTTGGCGGAAAGGATTACATCCGTGCCCGGCAGCTCGCGTTACTTTCTGGGCGGCGCTGTAGTCTATGAGAATTCCGTAAAGACAGCGCTGGCCGGAGTACCACCGCTCCTGATCGCTGAACATGGCGCAGTGAGCAGCCAGGTGGCCACAGCGCTGGCGGAAGGCATTCGCAACAACTGCAAAGCGAGTTTTGGCATAGGCATTACGGGCGTGGCCGGGCCGGCGGGTGGATCGGACGAAAAGCCGGTTGGCCTTGTCTTTCATGCGCTGGCTGACGGCGACCACACAGAAGTCATTGAGCGAACTTTCCCCGGCGATCGGGACCGCATACGCCACTGGGCCACGCAGCAGGCCCTGGACATGGTCCGCCGCAAGCTAATGTGATATGCGCCTCTTCATCGCACTGGATATTCCCGCAGAAACTCGCGCGCGCCTTACGGAATACATGGAGCGCGCACGCCTGCTGGCTCCTGAAGCGCGTTGGGCCCGCGTAGAAGGTCTGCACGTAACTTTGAAATTTATTGGTCACGTTGATGATGCGGCGGTGGGAAAAATAAAAGCCGCGCTTGCCACGATCAAAGCCGTACCGTTTGAGGTGAAATTTACCAGCGTGGGATTCTTTCCCAATCCAAACGCAGCCCGCGTCTTCTGGGCGGGAGTAGATGGCGGCGATAATCTGCCGCGCCTGGCATCATCGATTGACGCAGCAATGGAAAAGCTCGGGTTTCTGCGTGAAGCCAAGCCTTACCATCCGCACCTCACTCTGGCGCGGACGAGTTCGCGCCCCTTGCGCGGGTTAAAGCCGCTGCTGGATGAGCCACTACCACAGTTCGGTACAATGACTGCGCGCGAATTCTTTCTGTACCTGAGCCAGCCGCAAAAAGGCGGCTCAAAATATACCAAACTGGAACGATTCGCGCTGGAGTAGCGCTGCGCAATTCATGGCTATTTACCTCATCGTCGCGGCTATAGCTTATCTGCTGGGCTCGATTCCCTTTGGATATCTGCTCGTGCGCATTTTTCGCGGCGAAGACATTCGCCAGACTGGCAGCGGCAACATCGGCGCTACCAACGTCGCTCGCTCCGGCGCTAAGGGACTGGGCATCGCAACGCTGGCATTGGACGCAATCAAAGGGGCGCTAGCCGTCTGGCTGGCCTCTCTTATTGCCGGGTCAAAATACAATCTGTGCGGCGACTTCATCGAACATCTGTGCGTTCCCGCTTTGCGATTGATGTCCTTGGCAGCACTCTGTGCGGTGCTCGGCCATGTCTTTCCCATCTGGCTGCGTTTCAAAGGCGGCAAAGGCGTTGCCACGGCGCTGGGCGTGTTTTGTGTCTTGTTTCCTAAAGCCATTCTGGTGGCGCTGGCAATTTTCATTCTTGTTGTTGTAATCACCCGTTACGTGTCTCTTGGCTCTATTTTGGGCGCAATTGCGTTCCCCATTGCCGCATATTTCATGCAGAACCCGGGCTGGCTCTCTCTGCTTTTGGCTTCCGGCGTTTCGTTGATCATCATTCTCAAGCACCACCAAAACATCAGCCGCCTGCTTGCCGGAACTGAAAACCGGTTGGGTGGAAATAAATCTCAGGTCGCGGAGAAACAGCTTTGAGCCGGATAGCAGTGATCGGCGCCGGCGCCTGGGGTACGGCGCTCGCAATGGTGCTTGGCCGTCGCGGTGACCATGAAATCCGCCTCTGGGCGCTCGAAAAAGAAGTCTTGCAAAGCATTGCCCGCTCACGCACCAATGATCTGTTTCTTTCCGGCTGCGCTCTGCCTCCATCGATCACGGCGACAAATGACTTCAAGGAAGCCCTTTCCGGCGTTGAGATTATTGTCAGCGTAATGCCCTCGCATCATTGCCGGCGGACGTTTGAGCACATGGCACAATGGCTTCAGCCGCATATGCTTTTTGTGAGCGCCACCAAGGGAATTGAAAATGACACGCTCCTGCGCATGACTGAGGTCATCCATGAAGTTGTTGGGCGGTTCTGCGGGTTTGAGCCGAAGATCGGCGCTCTCAGCGGCCCATCGTTCGCCAAAGAAGTGGCGGAGAAGCACCCAACTGCCGTCACTGTTGCCTCAGCCGATAGCGCGCTGGCTGCGCGCGTGCAAAAAGATTTCAGCGACCCAAGCTTCCGCGTTTACATGAATGACGATCTCACCGGGGTAGAACTTGGCGGGGCCCTCAAGAACGTAATTGCGATTGCGGCAGGCGTTTGCAGCGGCCTGGGGCTGGGCCATAACTCAGTTGCCGCGCTCATCACCCGGGGGCTGGCGGAAATCACCCGGCTCGCTGTGGCGTGCGGCGCAAAACCTCAGACCATGTTTGGCCTCTCCGGCATGGGAGATCTGGTGCTCACTTGCACTGGAGGCCTATCGAGAAACCGCAGTGTTGGTGACGCGCTGGGGCACGGGCAGCCGTTGCAGCAGATTATTGCCGGCATGCACGGCATGGTAGCGGAAGGTGTTCTTACAACGAATGCCGCGTTGGGTCTGGCCAAGAGATATGGGGTTGAAATGCCCATTACGGAACAAATGTACGCCATCCTGCACGACGGCAAATCCGCCCATGACGCCATTCGGGAATTGATGACGAGGCCCGGCAAGGTGGAAGACAAGTTCTAAGAGCCTGCTCATGGAAATCCAGCCTCTTGGGCTCTGGAAATCGCTTTTTTTCTTAGGGAAATTCCCTAATTCATGCATAGCTGAGTCGCTTACCCGCACTGATCTGGAGTACTTCCGTAATCGGGTTAGAGGCCGCTTTTTTGGTTAGACTTAGGGTGATTTCAGCATACAATTTGGGGATTACATCTCTGGCCTTATGAAACTGCCGTTGCCTGCCCGCATACCGATTCTGTACCTGATTCTCATCGTGTTGATAGCGGTGGGAGTAGTACCGCTTTATTTCTACGCCACCAAGATGGTGGAGCGAAATCGGGAAACCCTGGGAAGCAATGAGAAGCTCCTGCAGAACAATGTAACCACAACGCTGGCCCAATCAATCGCGCAACGCGAGAAGGACATCGGATCTACCCTCTCCAGTCTTGCTTTCTCCATTAAGGTAACAAGCGGCGGCAATCTGAGTGGTAAGAACGTGGAAGCCTCCGACGTAAAGGCGCTGCTGCAGAACTACGTTACCGATCCTGACTCAATCGTGCCTTACGCTCGCCTGATCAACACAGAAAACCAGCTGATGCTGAGAGTGGGCACGATTGAACCTGATACCTTCCTTGAAAAAGAGCTGGATCGTGCTCTGGCGGCCGCGCATGACGGACGCGAATACAGCGGAGATCCTCTCTCCGTGGGTTCAGGCAAACAGGCCCGCACTGTCATGGTGGTGGGAAAGCCTGTCCTCAGCGACGATCATATCTATCTCGGATCGCTCGAGCTTGTTATTGATTTGCAATATTTGGTCAAACAGCTCCAGCAGGCCAAAAACACACAGAACCTGGATACTTTTGTTGTCGACCGCTCAGGCCGCGTCGTGGCATCGCCTAGTCCGCGCTATGCTACCGGCCAGGACATGAACTCTAATGAGCTGGTAAAGAATTTCGTCGATCAAAACGGGAAAGTGCCTGTTGCCGTCACCATGGACTACTCGGTCCAGGAAGGCAAGAACCGTATCCCGATGCTCGGCACGTACTTCCCTGTAACTGGCTTGGGCTGGGCCGTGGTTGCCCAGAAAACGCAGGAAGAAGCGTATATCGATATTACTGACATGCGCCGCGATGCCATTCGCGCCGCTCTAATCGCAATTGCC
>JASLFF010000047.1 GCA_030150795.1 Terriglobales bacterium
ACGCCGCAAGAACTTGCTTCCGGCGATCTCAGCCGCTATGGCACCATCGTCGTGGGCATTCGCGCCTATGACACGCGGACTGATGTGCGCGAACACAACCGCCGCCTGCTGGATTACGTGAACAACGGCGGAACGCTCATCGTCCAATACAACCAGAGCACCGGCGCATTCAACGACGGACATTACACGCCGTATCCTGCGACCGAAGCCAATGTGCGCGTCTCAGTGGAAGAGCAGCCGGTGGAAATTCTTGCGCCGCAGGAACAGGTGTTCAACTGGCCCAACAAAATCACGCAAAAAGATTTTGACAGCTGGGTGCAGGAGCGCGGACTCTATTTCATGTCGCAATGGGACGCGCAATTCAAGCCGTTGCTGGCCTGCAATGATCCAGGCGAGCCGCCGCAGAAAGGCGGCTTGTTGCTGGCGCATTACGGCAAAGGCATCTATATCTTTTCTGCCTACGGATTTTCGCGTCAGCTTCCCGCCGGAGTGCCTGGCGCCATCCGTTTGTTTGTGAACCTGGTCAGCGCGGGACATCAATGACAGAGGCCCCGCAAGCGCCATTGCCGGGTCTGGCGCGCGAAGTCAATCTGCGCGAAGCCACGGCGCTCAACATCATTGACATGATCGGCGTGGGACCGTTTGTCACTATCCCCCTGATCATTCATGCCATGCACGGCCCCCAAGCCATGCTGGGCTGGGTACTCGGCGCATTTCTCGCCATGTGCGACGGACTGGTCTGGGCGGAGTTGGGCGCATCCATGCCGCAGGCCGGTGGGTCGTATCAATATTTAAAAGAGAGCTACGGCGCAAAGCGGCTGGGCCGCCTGATGTCATTCCTTTTCGTCTGGCAATTGATCTTCAGCGCGCCGCTCTCCATCGCTTCCGGCTGCCTGGGAATTGCGCGTTACGCAGAATATGTCTGGCCGTCGTTGGCTCATGTGGTTGCTGATCACACGGTCTCATTGGGGCTTGGCCCGCTCGGCGCTCTGGAGTTCCGACTCTTCATTACCCACGGCACATTTGTCGCGATGGGAAGTTGTCTGCTCGCGTTGTGGCTGCTGTACCGCCGCGTATCGGTCATCGGACAACTAGCACGATATCTTTCAGTAGGCGTGCTCGGCGCAATCCTACTGGTGATCGTGGCCGGACTCAGCCACTTCAACACGGCGCGCGCTTTCACGTTTGCTCCCGGCGCGTTCAATTTTTCCTCCGGTTTCATCACCGGCCTGGGGGCGGCCATGCTGCTGGCCACCTATGATTACTGGGGCTATTACAACGTGTGCTTTCTGGGAGCGGAGATCAAACGGCCAGAGCGCAACATTCCCCGCGCGATCCTGCTTTCCATTGTGATCGTGGGCGCGCTCTATCTGGTCATGAACATCAGCATCCTTGGCGTTCTACCGTGGCAGGAACTGGACCAGATTGGCGCGAATGAAGCGCGCTATTACATAGCGTCCACGCTGCTGCAGCGCACCTTCGGAACGTGGTGGGGAATGTTTGGCACCTTCCTCATCATGTGGACGGCCTTCGCGTCCGTCTTCTCGCTCATGCTCGGCTATTCTCGCGTGCCGTATGCCGCTGCTGAAGATGGAAACTTTTTTCGCGCTTATGCCAAGCTTCACCCCAAACATCAATTTCCGCACCGCTCGTTGTTGACTCTGGGCTTAGTTACCACTGCATTCTGTATGCTGCGCTTGCAGGATCTGATAGCTGCACTGGTGGTGATACGCATCATGGTGCAATTCCTCATGCAGGTGTTCGGGCTGTTCCTTCTGCGCTCGCGACATCCGGAGTTCCCGCGCCCTTTCCGCATGTATCTTTATCCTGTCCCTGCGCTGCTGGCGGCATTGGGATTTGTTTATATTCTTTACGCCCGGCCCAACCTGAAAGAAATCCGGTTCGGCGCGGTAATTGCATGTGTTGGCATTGTTCTTTTTCTGGTGCGTTCCTGGCGGCGCAAGGAATGGCCATTTTCCGGACAGCCTGCTCACAATCCTGTGGGAGAAGCAGTCCAATGATTTGTCATGTCTGCCAGTCCCACGAGGCCCGCTAGCCCCATGGAAAGTCCGGTTTCGGTTCAGCCAGTAGCAATCCATGATTCCGTTCTCTCGCCCTTGCGTAAGCCGCTTTTCCGCAGCTTGTGGATTGCGGCCGTGATCTCTTACACCGGAAGCTGGATGCAGAATGTTGCCACCGGCTGGCTCATGACTTCGCTCACCAGCTCTCCGATGTGGGTGGCGCTGGTGCAGGTAGCGGTAAGTTTGCCGGTCTTCCTCATCGCGTTGCCGGCAGGAGCGCTGGCAGACATTTTTGATCGGCGCAAGTTTCTGCTTTTTACCCAGGCGTCCATGGTGGCCGCCGCTACCGTGCTTGGCGTAATGACGCTTACCGGGACCGTGACGCCGCAAATTCTGCTGGTATTCACTTTTTTGCTGGGCGTGGGCGCGGTAATGAACGATCCGGCATGGCAATCACTTACGCCGGACCTTGTTCCGCCAAACCAGCTTGCAGCCGCCGTGGCGCTCAACTCTGCCGGGTTCAACATCGCGCGGGCCATTGGTCCCGCGTTGGGTGGTTTGTTAATTGCTGCCATCTGTTGCGGCACTACCGGTTCCGGCTGGGCCTTTCTACTCAATGCCTTCTCATTTTTTGGCGTGATCCTCTTTCTGTATCACTGGAAGCCTGCGAAACCCGAAACTCGCAATGGCACCACCACATTCATGGGGGCCATTGGCGTTGGGCTGCGTTATGCGCGGCAGGAACCGCGTATCCGTTCCGTGCTGGTACGGACGTTGCTGTTTTCTATTTTTGCCAGCGTGTTCTGGGCATTGCTTCCGTTGATCGCCAGCAAGTTTGGCGCGGAAGGCTTCGGTGCTATGCTTGCATTTTTCGGGCTAGGCGCTCTCGGCGGCGCGGGTGTGCTTGCGCTGGCCAGACGGCGCTTCTCAGCCGATGCAGTGATCGCTTACGCCACTGTGATTTTTGCCATTGCGCTTTGCGGGCTGGTGCGGTCGCCATCGCTCGCGATTGCATCGGCATTTTCCGCAGCAGCAGGGCTGGCATGGATCAGCATTCTGGCCACGCTCAACCTCGCGGCCCAAACAGCCGCTCCGGCATGGGTCCGGGCCCGCGTGATCTCAATGTACGTGCTTGTGCTGCAAGGCGGGCTGGCGCTGGGCAGCGCGGTTTGGGGAATTGTGGCTTCCAATGCGGGAGTGCATTTCACCTTGACGTTTGCTGCCATTGCGTTGACCGCCGGACTGCTGCTCTCACCGTGGTATCGTCTGCGCGAATCCGGCACTTGACGCAGTGGACAAGGCATTTCAGATGGGTCGCAGGATTGGCGCTGACTCACATCAATGATCATTATGGTCAACTTCGTATGAGCGGCATTGTGCCGCCCGGTAGCAGGCCAGGTAATTGTTCGCGTACCCAGGTCGCGTGATATTGTTTTACAGCCATCCAATGAACACAAAATAAAAGAGGAGAACAACGTGAAACATCTGAAAATCTTCTGCTTGCTCGCGCTGGCCTGCTTTGACATGAGCGCGTTCGCTCAGGCAGCCAAGCCTGCGGCCACACCCAACGCCCCGGCAAAAGCTGCTTCACCCAGCATTGCATCGGCTGTCGATCAGCAAATCCGCATCCTTGAAAGAGAATTTGTAAGCGCCGCTGAGGCCATGCCTGATGACAAGTTCAATTTCACTCCTGTTTCACTCAATATCCCCGGCAGCGAATACAAAACCGTAAAGACATTTGCCGAAGAAGTAAGGCACGTAGCCGCCACCAACTATCAATTATGGGGCGCGATCACGGGAGACAAGTCGCCAATCGAATCCAAAGAGGACAACGGTCCTTCCGAGCTGAAGACGAAAGCCGAGATTGTGAAATATTTGAAAGACTCTTTTGCCATCGGGCATAAAGCGGCACTGTCTTTAACCGCGGAAAATGCGGCAGGCCAGGTACCCAACCCGTTTGGGCAAGGGCAGACAACCAGGCTTTTCTGCGCTACGTTTGCCATTGGCCACGCTTTTGATCACTACGGCCAAATGGTGGAATACCTGCGCATGAACGGCATTATTCCCCCAGCCAGCCGCGGCGGCAACTAGGGTCTAAGGGGAAGAACACTGAAGGGCACGGAGAAATTTTTCTGTGTCCTTTCTATTTGTTGGTGAATCAAAAACTCCTCGGCGCGCTGTGATGGTGCGATTCATGCGCCGATGGTATCTTTTTCCGTCACTTAGATTGAATATGAGGAGAGTTTCAAAATGAAACAGATGAGAACTTTGTGCCTGCCGGCAATTCTGAGTTTATCTATTGGTGCATTCGCGCAAGGCGGAGCAAAGCCGGCTTCTCCGGCGGCCTCACCTGCGCCGCAAGCGCAAGCTTCGCCCGCGGCTCCATCCACTTTCGCTTCGCTGGTGGACCGCCAGGTGAGCCAATACGAGAAGAATGTCGTCGAGGCCGCTGAGGCCATGCCCGCCGACAAATTTGACTTCACCCCGGCCAGCCTGAATATTCCCGGCGCCGCGTATAAGGATGTCCGAACCTTCGCGCAACTGGTCAAGCACACGGCAGCGGCAAATTATCGGTTGTGGACAAACGTGACCGGAGAAAAGATGCCGGAGAACATTAAAGGCCCCAACGGTCCAGACGAGTTGAAGACCAAGGATGAGATCATTCAATTCCTGAAAGACTCATTTGCAGTGGGCCATCGTGCAGCAAAAACTATTACCGCACAAAACGCACTGGAAGATATCCAATGGTTCCGGGGGACAGCGCCGCGTTTGTTCGTGGCTTCTGCCGTAGTGATTCATGCCGCAGATGAATACGGCCAGATGATTGAATACCTGCGCATGAATGGCATTGTGCCGCCGGCGAGCCGGGGCAACTAAACCTTAACCATAGAGTTCACAGAGGACACGGAGGCGGAATAGCTTCCGTGTTTCTTTTTTGCGCCAGCTTAGCTTGATTGAAAACGTTTGTGGTTTGTTAATGTCACTTCTGCGGATCAATCCCGTTCATCCTTAAATATTCAATCATCTGTCCATAAATATCCCACGGATGGGAGATGGCTGCGGTCACCACGGAAAGACGAGGCACTCGGCCACCTTCAGGCAGATCCACCACCTCGAGAAGATTGTGTTCGTTGACCGTAGCGATTCCCTTGTGCAGATAGACAAATGATTCCTGCAAAAATTTCATTACGTCGGCCTTGCTGCGAAGCGAATCGGGGCCATTATCATGCGGGCCGGGTTCGATCGGGACTTTTTCTCGCAGCAAGGCGGCCCCCATTTGGTAGTTAGCCACTGCAATGTGCCTTGCCAATTCAGCGAATGTGCGGACGCCCTTGTATTCCCCGTGGGTAGGCACAAAACTATAGAAAGACTCGGGCATTTTCTCTGCCAACGCAAGGGTCGCTCGTTCAGGCCCGTCAACCGACCTATCGAAAACTTCTACCACTGAAGTTGGCGGCGTAGTCTTTTTCACCTGTCCGAATACGACGGCGGTACAGCCTAGCAGCATCAGGCATTCCATTCGCGAAAAAGTCATAGCTATCTCCGTACATGGTTCCAAAGCCAGAACGCGATAGCCGCCTGGATTTGCGGTCAAACTCTATGCCGTTCTTAGCTCTAAAGCTAGCTTCCTGATCTATGGCTTTCTGAAGAAAGTAAGGCCTGCAACTTCTTTCCTGTTAACCATCCCGATACTTAGACCTTTCTTAGGAAGGGCGTAAGCTGTTACGCTAAGTTCCTCTGGAAGATCGCGCCGCTCGAAAAATTGGCCGACTCTTTTTTTACTAGCAGGCCACCGCTACTCGCTTCCCAGGTCCTGGCCGAACTGGGTCCCGTCCTAACGGGTGAGCGAGACCTTTCCCAGACCGCCAATGGCGCGCTGGAAGTGGTAATGGCGGCAATACGCGCCGGCTCAGGCGCGCTGTTTCGCTTTCAGGAAAAACCGGCCATGCTGGCGTCCATTGCGGCGCAGGGCTTTGTCGTCTTTCCCCAGACCGCTGTCTTTCCGCTGCTTTCCAAGCATGTGCATGCACTGACCAATGTCGCTGGGCCGCAAAGAATTTCACGCGAACGCTGTGACACGTTCTTAAGTTCCACTGGAAACATCTCCAGCGTATGGTTCAGGTGCATTGCGCCGTTGAAAGTCCATGGCAAGCTGATTGGGGCGCTGCTGCTGGGTGAACGCGAGGCCGGCGCGGAGTACACGCCGGAGATACTGAAACAGATCGGCGATCTGGCACCGTTTATCGCTCTGGCCATGTACAACCATCAACTGATGATGTCACTGGAAGAGCGCACCGCCGACAACCTGAAACTGGTCGCTTCAGTCCACTCTTTCTGGGACGACGCTTTGGCCGCCTTTGCCGCCACTATTGATGTGAAAGCCGTACAGATGCACGGCCACTCTTTGCGCGTGGGCCGTTATGCTGCCGGAATTGCGGAATCACTGGGCATGAACGCCGCTGAAGCC
>JASLFF010000054.1 GCA_030150795.1 Terriglobales bacterium
CCAGCAGGAGCGAGATAACGCGCTCCAAGGACGGTCAATGCCGTGAGCACCAGCACCGCAATCGCTACCACACGCACGCCTTTCATGCGGCACTCCGGCTCAAGCCACGCTGGGCGGCATCTGAAATCAAGGTGGCGCAGACGGTCACAAACGTGACTACCATTGTCAGATTCACCAATAACGGCAAATCGCGTGCTTGCGCTGCATGCCAAGCCAGTTGCCCAATGCCGGCAACGTCGCTCACAACCTCAATCGGCAGCAGTACGCCAACTCCAATGCTGATGGAGACGCCCACCAGCGCAATCATCTGCGGGAATGCAATTGGGGCAATGTGCCATGCCAAAACTCGCCACGGGCCTGCGCCTTTTGCCCGCGCCGTAAGCACATGGGGCATCTCGCTGCTCTGCAACAGTAAGTTTTGCGCGTAGCGATAAATCTTGGGAAATACCAGCAAGGCAGCCGCGAGCGCCGTTGGCCATCGCAACAGCAGAAAGACAAGAGCCAGCGCAGCAGCCGGCATAGAAATAAAAGTCCCACTCAGTCCATTGGCAAGAAAACTTAGTCCCGGATTCTCCCACAGTTGTGCCGCAATCGCCAAAGCCAATCCCGCCAGCCATCCCACCGCGAGAGCAAAAGCCAGATTGGCCAGCGTTACAGGCAGCCGCTCACGCAAAAGATCTTTCACCGGTTGATTGAGCGAACGTGAAGTGCCCAGATCTCCTCGAATAAGGGATGCGAGGTAATGCGTATAGAAATGCGGGATGTCTGCATCTATGAGATGCGCCCGCCGAATAGCCTGAATGCTTTGTGCTGAGAGACCGGAATTTAGCTCCTGGTCGTCAGAAGAAAAGCCGGGTGCAATACGCATGAGCATGGCGCCCGCAAAACTTGCCATGAGCATGACTGCCACCACGCGCAGCACAGCCCAACCCCAGAAGCGCAGCATGCTATCCAGCCACCGCGGCAGGCCGCTTGCCGTCCGTCAGCGCAGTAAATACTTTCAGAATCTTGTGGTGCTCCTGCTTTTGTATGTACATACGGCGGTCCGCTTCCGCCAGCAGTTTTTCAGCGTCCACTCCGTCCTCCGGATAGATGGCGCATCCGACACTCAAAGAGAGCCATTCCACGCCGCAGATCTCACGGCCGGCACTTCCGGCGAGTTCGCTCAGGCAGATGCCCCGCGCTTCCGCAGCCGACGCGCTTAATCCGGGAGCTACAATCACAAACTCATCGCCACCCATGCGAGCCACGTAGTCGTATTCCCGGCAGGAGCCCTGCAAAGTGTCTGAGAAGTGTCGCAGAATCCGATTGCCTTCAAGGTGGCCAAACCGATCATTGATCTTCTTAAAGCCATCGAGGTCACAAACCATTACTGTTAAAGAAGTGTCCAAACGCTTGCACCGTGCCAATTCGCGATCAAGATGGATAAACAAGGAACGCGCATTCGGCAATTCGGTTAAGTAATCAGTGGTCGCCGAGCTTTCTGCTTCCTGGAAGGCGATCGCATTTTCCACTGACAGGGCCACTTTTGAGCTGATCGCCAATAAAATGCGTAAATGGTCAGAAGTATATGCATCCGCGTCAGAGTGATAGAGGGTTAAAACTCCCACAACACCTTGCAGTCCTTCCAGCGGTATTGAAATGGCCGAGCGCAATGGGCTGAAGCGGCTGGCATCGTGCAAATAACCGTGTTCCAATGCGGGATTGCCATTCAGCATTGGCTTGCGATTTTGCGCCACCCAGCCTGACAAACCTTCTCCCAGCGGAATTCGTAATGCCGCAAATAAACGGAAGTTGTCGCCGTTAACATATTCCGGAAGCAGTTCGTTGCCTCTCACAATGTATGTAGCAATAGCGTCATAAGGCACCAGCCGCTTCAGCCGTCCGCTGAGAACTGAGAGGGTTTCACTCAAGCTAAGCGAGTTACCCAGGTCCTGCGTGAGTTCAAAAAGCGCCTGCGCCTCCTGGCGCGCCGCTGCAATCGATGAAAGGAAGGCAGCCTGATTTCCGGTGTCATTGGCTTTGTCGATCTCGAACCCGTTCGCTGGAGCTTTACCGCGCTCCACTTTAAGGTCCGTCGAGAGTTTCTGGCGGTCCGGAACTTGCGAGTACGAATGGACAATCGTTTCCAGCTCTTTGTAGCTGACCTTCAGCAGGTTCACGATTCTTGGATCAAAGGCCTTCCCTGCCTGATCGGCGACCCATTGCATGGCATCGTCCAACGGCAGCGCTTTGCGATATTGGCGGTCAGTGGCCAGCGCATCCAGGCAATCCACGGCTGATAGAATGCGGGCGCCGATGGGAATTTCTTCGCCTCTTAGACCATCGGGATAGCCAGTTCCGTCCCACCGCTCATGGTGCGCGCGCACAATTGGGACCACCGGATATGGGAAATGAACGCGCTCCAATATCTCAGCTCCAACAACCGGATGTATCTTCATTTTTTCGAATTCTTCCGGCGTAAGGCGACCCGGCTTGGAAATAATGTGCTCAGGCACAGCCAGCTTGCCTATATCGTGAAGCAATGCTGCAGCGCGCAATGCTTCAACCTGGTCTACTGGAAGTTCAAGCCTCTTGGCCATCTCAACGGCATACACGCGGACGCGTTCCAGATGGTCGTGAGTGGTCTGGTCTTTGGCTTCAATGGCCAGCGCCAACGCTTCAATGGTGCGCATATGCAGCGCAGCCATTTCAGATACGTGGTTCTTCTCGTTCTCCAGCTTGCCCAGATATAGACGGTACGAGCGATAAATCACAAACATGGCAGGCAATGCCAGCAACGTCGGCTGCCAGCCAACTTCTTGTGTGAGCCATCCAAACATGGCGGTCAAAGCACCGCCGGCCAGATAATAAGGCAGCGACCAGAAATAGCAATCAGTCCAGATCTTTTGCAGCTTCTTGTTTTCCGTGAGGGCGATGATGGTTGCCACCGGAAGCGTGTTGAAAAGAAAATAAATGGCGGCAGAGAGCATCAGCAAGAACGCGGCATTTGGGTGCAACCGCGTAGACCACGGCCCGCGATAGGTAAAGTACGCCGCCGCAATGGCAACTGCTGCGCTGGAAATATTGAACAATACTTGTTCAATCCGTGGCCACCGTCGCCGGGTGAGAAAACACTGCACAAGGATTGCAGAGCATCCCAGGATCAACGTTTCCGTAAAAGTTAACTGGGCGATCCCCAACAAGATAAAAAGAAAATTAACTGAGATTGTTCCAGTAATCTCGGGCAGTTCTACTTTCAGCCTTGAAGCAAGTAAAGCGGTCAGAAGATAGGCGATAAACTTCGGCAAGTCATCGATTTTCCATGCAATTGCGCCATAGGCGGCAGTGGCCAGTCCTGCCAGGCAAATTGCAGAAAGGAATATTCGCGCTTGCTTCGACATACCAGTTCCGTCTCCGTCGAAGCTATGTAGGCAACTACCGGGCCAAACACGCCACAAACGGTGTTTCCTCTTGTTGATTCAATGCTTTAGCGTTCTGCCGTTTGAGGAGCACTCGGCTTTATGCCTTACATGCCTGCGACATTTGTGTCACAACCCCGGAGCCAACAGATACCTAAAGTGTCACAGCGCGCATTCCCAAAAAGGGACTTGTGACAAGCGCAGTCTAGCTTGATATAGCCCGGAAGAGCACCCGGTAAAGCTGAGGTTGGAGAACTTAAGTAATCACCCACCCCGCTTCTTCAATTGCGAGTGTGACGAACTTGTCTCATCATGGGCGATAACGAGTGACAAATGCGCGCTGTTTGCCCCATTTGCGTGCATATATATAGGAGAAGATTCTGTCGACCGCGGTTAACAATCCGTGCGAGTTGACCACTCAGATCGTTCGCAGCGATGCTTTAAAGCGAGTGATGCGGCTGGTTGAACAGGTGGCGTGCCATCCTGCGGCGGTATTGATCGTCGGCGAGACAGGCACGGGCAAGGAAATGATTGCCCGCTCTATCCACAGCCATTCGCTTCGCTGTAATAAAGCGTGGGTCGACGTAAACTGCGCCGCCATTCCTGAGCATCTGGTTGAAAGCGAACTTTTCGGCTATGAAAAGGGTGCATTCAGCGGCGCTGACACGCAAAAAACCGGTTACTTTGAAATGGCCGATGGCGGCACCCTCTTCCTGGACGAAATCGGAGACCTTGATCCCAGGGTCCAGGTTAAGCTGCTGCGCGTTCTGGATGGCGTGCCCTATTACCGTCTAGGCGGAAGTAAGAAGGTCAACGTAAATGTCCGCGTGGTTGCGGCCACCAATCAGAACCTTGAAGAGCTGGTTCGCGCCGGACGTTTCCGTAATGATCTCTATCACCGGCTGGCGGAATTTAAACTGGAAATACCGCCACTGCGGGAAAGGCCGGAGGACCTGCTGGCCATTGCCGAGCAGATACTCCAGCAGCACCACCCTGATTCTCGATTTTCACACGACGCCGTCACGGCCATGCTCACGTATGAATGGCCCGGCAACGTGCGCGAACTTCGCAATGCCATCTTTCGCGCGATTATGCTGGCAAAGAACGCTTCAGTGGAAATCACGAGCGTAGATTTAAAGTTGAACCGTGAAAGCACGCCGCCCGCCCAAGGCAAAAATCCCTTGAATCGCGACCTTGATCAAGTGGAGAAGCAGATTGTGTTCGACATGTTGGACCGTTGCGGCGG
>JASLFF010000100.1 GCA_030150795.1 Terriglobales bacterium
TCCAGCTTAAAGCGAAACAGGCCGGAGATGGCCTCAGCGCCGGAGAAGCCGTTGATGACGAGAGTGTCCGGTGCTAACGGAGTGCGGACCTCCAGCAATCTTTGATCTTGCAATACCGCCGCTTGAGCCATATGAGTTTTCCGTTCGCCCGCTACAGGCGCAATTCTTACCACGAATAAGTGAATTTCCCCTCGGCCCCAATCGTGATGTTCACCCGGCTAAGTTCCTTCCCTTCCGCCATCCTGCCCAGAAGTTCACGGGATATCTCAGGCAGCAGGGTGTTGCTGAGAATGTTATCGATGTTACGGGCCCCGCTCTCCACCTCAGTGCAG
Organism: Terriglobales bacterium; assembly: GCA_030150795.1. The sequence goes on from JASLFF010000100.1 coordinate 333, forward strand.
CGCCGCGCCACTTCAGTCACAAGTTCATCGCCGTGCTCGAATTCGGTTTTGTGGTTTTCCTGTATCCGTTTTTTGATCTTGTCCAGCTTGAGTATGACTATGCGTCGGAGCTCCTCGTCGCGCACTGGAAGGTAAGGAACAATGAGCATGCGGCCCAGAAATGCCGGTTTGAAAATCTTGTTCAGCTCCGGCTTCAGCTCCAGCACCATGCCTTCAGGGCCCGGCATGGTTTCAGGATCGGCGCACAGCTTCATAAGAGTTTCTGTGCACGCGTTGGTGGTCAGCAGAATGATGGTGTTTTTGAAATCGATCTCGCGGCCTTCGCCGTCTTCCATCACTCCCTTGTCGAATACCTGATAGAAAAGCTCCAGCACGTCAGGATGAGCTTTTTCCACCTCATCCAGCAAGACCACGGAGTATGGCCGGCGGCGTACGGCTTCAGTAAGAACGCCTCCCTCACCATATCCCACATATCCAGGAGGCGAGCCCTTCAACGTGGAAATCGTATGCGGCTCTTGGAACTCAGACATGTTAATGGTAATGAGGTTGCGCTCTCCTCCGTACAGAAGATCTGACAAGGCCAGCGCAGTTTCTGTTTTTCCCACGCCGCTGGGACCTACCAAAAGAAACACACCTACCGGCTTACCGGGATCGTCAAGGCTGGCTCGGTTGGTGATGATCCGTTGCGCCAGGGCCTGTAAGGCATGGTTCTGACCAATGATCCGTTGCGAAAGTTGGCGATCGAGATCCAGTACCGATGTAATCTCATCTCTCACCATCTTGCCGACGGGAATTCCAGTCCACCCGGAAATCACTTCGCCCACTGTCTGGTTGTCCACACACACGCGCACCAGCGGGTTTTCTCCCTGAATGGTTTCGAGTTCAGCTTGCAGTCCAGCCAGCATCTCTATGCTTACGTCCAGTGCTACTGCGGGCTGTGCCGCCGATCCTCCATTGCTGGAGAGTGCCGCTCTACCTGCCGGAGCAACTGCCGACTCTTCCAGCTCTTTCCGCATATCGCGGATTCTTGCCACCAGGTCTCGCTCCGTCTGCCACCGTGCCTGGAGCTGCTGCAGGCTTGTGCTGACTGCAAGCTGCTGTTCAGCTATCAGTGCCAGCCTCTCTTGATGGTTCACTCCCAGGGCCGACTCGCGTTCAAGAATCCGCTGCTGCACAGAAAGATCGTCCACGCGGCGAAGCATATCTTCAATGATCGGCGGAGTCGCGTTTTGCCCCAGAGCCAGGCGAGCACATGCTGTATCAAGCACGCTCACCGCTTTGTCCGGCAGTTGCCGCCCGACAAGGTAGCGATGAGAGAGTTTGACTGTGGAGATCACTGCTTCGTCTAAAATGCGGAGCCCGTGATGCTTCTCCAGTGACGCAACGATCCCGCGCAGCATTGTGGCGCACTGTTCTTCTGACGGTTCTTCAACCTTGACGACTTGAAAACGCCGGGCCAGCGCGGCATCTTTCTCAAAATATTTTTTGTATTCCGACCATGTAGTCGCTGCGATGGTCCGCAACTCACCTCGAGCCAGCGCCGGCTTCAGCAAGTTGGCAGCATCATTCTGTCCTGCTTGCCCGCCCGCGCCGATCATGGTGTGCGCTTCATCGATGAAGAGAATGATAGGCGCAGGCGATGACTTCACTTCATTAATCAGGCCCTTTAGACGGTTTTCAAATTCCCCTTTCACCCCAGCGCCGGCCTGAAGTAATGCCAGATCAAGCCCATGAACACTCACGTTGCGCAATGGCGGAGGCACATCCCCGGCGATAATCCGCGCCGCAAAGCCTTCAACCACAGCAGTTTTTCCCACACCGGCTTCACCGGTAAGAATGGGATTGTTCTGGCGGCGGCGCATCAGGATGTCAACAATCTGGCGGATTTCATGGTCCCGACCAAGGACTGGATCAATTTTCCCGCGGCGCGCATTCTCTGTCAGGTTGACCGTGTACTGATCGAGAAACGGGGTTTTGCCTGCGGCTGTACCTGTGGCTGCGGCATCAGCGGCAGTCTGCTCTTCCAGAGGAGAAGTTGTTTCAGAGGACATCTGCGTCAGCGTGAAGAACTCTTTGCTGAGGCTTTCCACGCTGATCTTGTCCCACTCGCGGCTGAAGTCACGCATCGTACGGGAAAGTTCATCCACGCTTAGCAACGCCAGCAGTACAAAGCCGGACCGGACTTCCGCAGCGCCGTAGTTCAATGATCCGAGCGTCCACGCTTCAGTGATCGCGTGCAATAAAGCCGGACTAATGGCAGGTGTCCTCGCGTTGCCGGACTTAAGCTTGTCCAGGCTGCGCATCAAGTCACCCGTTACTCGCGACCGGTCGAGCCCGAAATTCTTCAGCAGGATGGGTACATCGCCACCGGGCACATCAAGCAGCTTCAATAGAAAGTGTTCAATCTCCACGTCATAGTGCGTCCGCGACAGGCACAGTCCCGCGGCCGCTTCCAGCGCCCCGCGCGTGGGATGGTTCAGCCTTCCGATCAATGATTTCAAATTGATATTCATGGGTCCCTCATACCATTTACAACTGCAGCACGGTTTCGCCTGGGTCCCTGCTGAGCGGAGCATTCTTGATCCATGTGGTCCATCCCAGCCTCAGGCCTTTTTCATGGTTTCCCTGTAGTTCCATCGCCGGCGTCTCTTCCCGCTTCAAGACCAGCTGGATTTCAAAGTCAATCACGTCATTGCTATAGAACTTTAATAAGGACTTCAGCGCCGGATAGCCCCTGGCCTCGGACGTTGGAAGAAAGTCCATGTATTGTTCGCGTGTCAGTGGGCCCAGCTTGATCCGTACCGTGGACTGATAATCGCGGACTTCATCGCCCACAATGGCTCCACAGCCCAACTGTGTATTGATTGTTTCGGAGTCATCCAGACTCGTCTGATTGCTCACCGGTAAATGCACCCATCTGCCCACAAACGGGTCTATCTCAACATTGACCTGAAAATAGTCTGAGAGAATCTGGCGGAGGGCATGGGCAGACCGTGGCTGTTGCGCCAGCAGTCCGCTATAAAATGCCAGCGATTGGTCCTTAACAGTTTGCCGGCTGGCTAGCCCACTGGTATTAAGTCCGATCAGGCTCAGCAGCAGAGTGGTAAGCTGGTCAGACTCCTTTAGCTCATACCCCACAAAGAAGCGGCTCTTCTCCCACGCACGATAAAAGAGTGAGATCAAGCGGTGATTGAAGAGATCGAGGAAATCCCGAAATCCATTGTCCTTTCTTTGCGCGCGATCAATGATTAGCTCTGTGTAATGCTGAGGCAGTACGCCGACGGGAGAACTCAATCCCATAAAATTTACTGTCATTGTCACTGGCGCTTCCGGAGACAGAGGCCAGTCCACGGCCTGGATCTCGCTCGCTGGGAAATCCAAAGAAGGATTAGAAACAAAACGCACGGCTTCCTGCGCCGGCGGCACGAATTTTCCCGGAGTCTTGCGGTGAGGCAGGACACGCCGCAAAAGCCGTACAGCCTGAAAGAAGCTCACCTTGTACGGTTCGTTCTTGAGGAGATCAAGCAGCGGCTCGTCTATACCAGGATCAGGTTTCCGGCTCGGGGTGGCCATTCTCGCATGACCTCCTTTCTTTGAGTTGTGCTTACCACCAGTTGAGAAAAACTATTGAGAGATACATAGAGGCCGAGAAAATTTTCCAGCACGCTGGCAAAAAGGAAAACGCCGCCTCCTGCGAACTGGTCTTCGTCGAGCTCCATTTCCACGCGGGTCCCACGTGCCATTGACACGCCGCTTTCGGTTTTGAGCATCCCAAAATGACGTTTGCTCTTTACATTCTTTAGTCCGGCAATCTGGTTTCTCAAGTGCGGTAAATCTGAAAAGTTGTAGAGACGGAGTATTTCCTGCAGGGATTCCTTGCCTTCTTCCAGCAAGGAAAGGTAATTCAACGACAGGTGCGAAATCACGTTCCACAACGTCGTCTTTCCCAGTGGCGGCCGAATCGTTGAAGTTGGCCTCCTCAAGGCAGTAACGGTCCGCAATGCCGATACGCCTTCCAACTGAAAATCACCGCCCTCCTGCCCTACGGCAAGTTTCGCTGGCAAAGAACTGTTAGTGCAGGTGCACCAGACTGAGATAACGTCCGCATCCGGCACGAACGGCTCGCCGGCAAGATCAACCAATGACAAATGGACCTGGGTTGGAAGATCGTCGTTTACCTCTGAAGCGGCCCGTCTGATGTGCCAGAAGGCGTGGCCGTGCTGCTGGCTTGACGCATGACGGAAGGAGTAAAACGGCTGATAATTCACGAACTCACGAGTCCGCGGATTCTGGGCCGCCACTTCATCGACGGAAAAAATCTCTGTAGTTGCCAAACGTCGAACATCCGGAATGACCGCGTATTCAAACCTGGTTTGGTCTACCGTGACAGGCTCCGTGACCTGCGCAAATAGATTGATGATTGGCGTGCATCCAATGCGCATCGTTTTTGCGGATACACCCAGTTCCATGTTGTGATGGCGTTCCGGCTTTTCAAAACGGGAGATATTGAACGTGATTTCCGCCCGAGGTCCAAACCCTGCGGCGGCCAGCTTTTCCATCCCGCTCAGTTCCACAAAGAGAAACTTTTCCGGGAAAGTGAAGTATTCCTGCAGCAAGCGGTAGCCCAGGAATGATCTTTTCGTATACGGCAGCAATCCTTCGTCTTCCCTGAACCCCATTGGCCGCAACGCGGACGCAGGCAGCGTAATAACAGACCCACCGGCGCCTTTCTCAGGATCACGCACTGTAATATCCACGCAATTGTTGAACAGTAGTTCATAGAGCGTGTTGGTGGTGCTGCTCTCTCCTGAAAGGTAGAACTGAAGCGAACGCATTTCCAGGGCCTTGAACGTAACGTCGGGGAAGCAGCGAAGCTCCACGCGGAGCATTGCCACGGCGGCCATTCGGGCTTGTTCATTTCCCTTTCTTTCCGAACTTCGCCACGCCGCATTCGCAACTTCTACCGGCCAGACAGTGGTGTCATAGCCGGTGCGGAACTTGCACTGGACTCCGTTGATTCTTTGCGAGTGCAGGACCGATCCCCTGGCAACGTTCAAACCCGTGGTGAGCTTGCCCTGCTCGGGATCAAGCTGAAATTCCACCACAGACATTGAGGGTACGGGTCGCACATAATGTGGATAAACGGTTTCAAGGATTGCTGTGCTGACTTCCGGCAAATCATCATTCAGTTTGAGATGGACACGCGCCGCCAGAAGCGCAAACCCTTGCAATAGTCTCTCAACATGGGGATCATCGCAGTGATCAGGTTCGAGCAGCAAACGGTCGGCCAGTTTCGGGTATTTTTGCGCGAACTCCGTCCCGAGCTGGCGCATGTACGTCAACTCACGTTCGTAATAACTCAGCAGATCTTCCCGGACGCTGGCCAATCTACTTCACCTCATACTTGCCGTTGGATTCCAGAACTGTATCCAGCAGGATTTCTTCCGGCGCCGGATCCATGAGAACGACTCCGCTTATCCTGAACTTCAACGCGCGATTCGGACTCACGAACGGCTCTATCTGGATTTCAATGCCGCGAAGCCTGCTGTCAAACGTTTCCAAACTCTTTGTCATAATCTGAAGCAGCTTATTCTGGTCTTTTACCGAACCCACATTCACTGACGTTATGTCTGGAAGGCCGTAACCATAAACGCTGGCTGAGAGCAGCGGATACTTGTCGACTCTCTCGTCAAATGTGCGGCGCGTATTTAGGAGCCACTCAAGGTCCCGCTTTACTGATTCCTTGTATTTACGGGTCGCTTCTTTCGGGTTCATTTTTGAAGGGTTAAGCAGATATGGCGAATTTGCCGAACCATCGGGTTCGCCCATACTCAGGCGGTCCACCAGTGGCATCGTGGGCGTTCCTTGTGTTTTCGAGCGTGACACTGATGGCCTCCTTTCACGATCTCTGCAGTTGCAATGCAACGCCGGGTTCCAGGCGGCAGAGCAGGTTATAGATCCTGGCCCTTTCTTGCGTGTCTTGGCTGGTTTTGTCGATGCACTGCACCAGCAGCTTGAGAGGTTCAACTACAAAGTCGGTGCCCTCCCAATCGAGCAACTCTCGTCTCTGCATCTCAGCGAAAAGGTCCTGCAGGATGGGATAGGCTATGGCGAAGTGCCCTGTATTCAGGCAAAGCTGGGACACCCTTAAATGGCGCAGGAATTTTTCCCGGCCAGAATCGCTTTCACCGGTGTTGCGGCCCAGCAGTTCCATGGCTTCCACCATGCGGCCGGTGCGAGCCAGTTGTGCTGCCTCTTGATAATGGTCCGCATGCCCGTTGCCGCTGGCCATAGGCTGCGGCGCCGCATTGACAAAGACGGGAGGAGGTTCCGGCTGGGGATCAAGAATATTTTGCTCGATCCATGCCCTGGTTTCAGGATTCGCCGCGGGAGTGTCATCTGCAAGAGCTACCGTTGGCAATGAAGGGAAATCGCGCACCAACGCCCTTAATTCAGAGCAGATTGCTTTAGCAGCGGCGTGATAACCCAATTGCGAACATGCAGTCCAAGCGTATCTCTGCAGGTCAAGCCAGGCGCGTCCACACGGGGAAATCATGGCTGCCTCGGTTGCATTCAGCAACTCTTCCCAGTTCCCTTCATTGGAGAAACGCTTCAAATTCTGCCGCAAATCTGTGGAAGGGGCCGCGAGCAGGGACGAATCGAGAGAGTCGCCCGCTGATCGCAATTCGCCCCAACGTGCCGAACGGGAAAGCAAATACGC
>JASLFF010000108.1 GCA_030150795.1 Terriglobales bacterium
CTGCTCGCGTACCGCATCGCGCGCCCCGATATCGCCAGCGTAATCCACAACGCCAAAAATCAATCCAGCTAACCTTGGAGTTGCTGCCGCGATTTGCTCCGCGTGCAAGACGCCTTTGGCGCTCTCAATCAGAACTTCCAGGCGGATGCGCCCGGGCGGCAATCCAATGTTTTGCTCAATTTGGGTTAGCAGTTGGTCTGCGAAGAGTACGTCGGTTGCATCCTGTGCTTTGGGGATGACGACCACATCAATGTTTCCTCCCGCCGCTTCGACAACCTCAATTACATCGCGATAGAAAAACTTTGTGTGGATCCCGTTCGGGCGGAAGGCACGAATTTTGCCCTGAAAGTCGAGCGTCGCAAACGCCTCAATCAGTGTCTTGCGGGCAGCAATTTTTTGCGACGGAGCACAGCCATCCTCCAAGTCGAAGACAACTTCATCCGCCTCGCTCGCCGCCGCCTTTGCCATCATCTTGAGCGAATGCGCAGGGCAGGCGAGCTCACTGCGACGAATGGTGATAGCGTCGGCGTCATTTAGTGGAGCGGACATTAGCTTCCTTCCATTTCGGCTAGCTGGTAATTATTGCGCGCCAAGGGATTTGATGAACTCATAGTAGAAGTCCACGCCATCATAAAAATCCTTTACGCCTATGCGCTCGTCTTTACCGTGAGCACGCACATCATCCACATCTTCAAATACTCCGGGAACGCCATACGTGGCAATTCCGGCGATGCGCAGATACTTGCCATCGCTCGCGCCAGTGTCCATCACCGGAACAATGGGAAGGCCGCCATATAATTTGTCGCTCAGCGATTGCAGCTTGCTTACGATTGCTGGATTGATATCAGACGCGGGGGCGGGAACAGCCTCACCCACAACACTCACAGCAATGCGGTCATCCGCCAGCACGCGCTTGAGTGTTTGCTGAACATTCTGCAAAGAATCCTGGGGCAACATGCGGCAGTTCACGTTAGCAGCCGCCGTTTGTGGCAGCGCGTTGTTGGCGTGGCCGCCTTCAAGCCGCGTAGCGACGCAGGTAGTGCGGAGAAGCGCATTGAAGAATGCCGACTGACTGAGACGTTTCGCGGCCTCGTCCGCTTTGGCATGATCGGAACCAATCACGGCACGAAAGTCAGCGCCGGTGGCTGGAGATTCCAGCGATGCGGTGCGTTCAAAGTATCCGCGCGTGGTCTCATTCAGGCTAACGGGAAAATCGAAGTCCGCAAGGCGGGTCAGACCTTGGGAAAGATGATAGATAGCATTGTCTTTAACGGGCCGCGAGCTATGTCCGCCGTTGCTCTTCACTTCCAGACGAAAATCGACGTAATTTTTTTCGCTGGTTTGCATGCCCAGCAGCATGCGCTTGCCCTTTTTAGTCTCGAAGTCGCCGGCGTCGGTGTTGATACAATACTCGGCATCAATCCAGTCGCGTTGGTTTTTGGCAAGCCACTGTATGCCATTAGACTCGCCGCCTTCTTCATCCGCAGTGAGGGCCAGTATGAGATCGCGCGCGGGAATCCAACCTTCTTTTTTTAAGCGGATCAAGTTGGCGACCAATACCGTGTCACCTTGTTTAATGTCCGATGTGCCGCGGCCATAGAAGAAGCCATCCACCTCATTGAACTTGAATGGGTCCATAGACCAGTCCTGGCGCAGCGCTTCCACCACATCTAGATGGGCGATAAACAGGATGGGCTTGCCTGCGCTGCGCCCGTGCAGGCGGACGACAAGGTTTTTCTTGTTCGGCTTTGGTCCATCGACATGGATATCCTCAGCGGGAAAGCCCGCCGCCCGAAAACGCTCAGCCATAGCTTCCGCCGCGGTCGTCACGTTTCCGGTGGGCGTATCCGTAGTGTTGATTTCAATGAGCTGCTTAAAAATATCGCGTGCAGCCTGATGTTCCGGTGATAGCGCGGTTTGAGATTGGGCGAGTGCGATGCCACACAAAAGAGCCGCGGCACAAGGCAGGGCGAGAAATCGTTTCATCATCGTGCGATGGATTATAAATTCTTGGCCGCAGGAGCAGCTCGGAATTGGTGCAATTTACTTATAATTGAAGATATGGCGAGAGGTTGGGAAAGCAAATCGGTGGAAGAGCAAATGGAAATCGCCAAAGACGGCGGGGGCAAGAACGAAAAGCAGCCGCTTACTGACGGCGAGAAGAGAGTCCGGCACGAGCGCGATAACCTGAAACTTTCCCGCGCTTATATCGTGCATCAGATTGAAGCTTCCACCAATGAGCGTTATACCAGGTCTTTGCAGCAGGCACTAAGCGAAATCGACGAGAAGCTGGCCATCCTGGGAAATTCGCATTAAGGAACGCCAACGCCGGACTTCGGCGGAAGCCAAACCATAAGTGTCCCGATAGCCGCGCGAATGAAATCAAACTGCTGCTCTGCGCCCCGTAATCACCTCAACCAGTAATACCACCAGCGCAATGACCAGAATCAAGTGAATCAGGCTGCCGGCAATATGGAACCCCCAACCCAGCAGCCATAGAAGCAGCAGAATGGCAAAAACCGTCCAAAGCATTCGTGTCTCCCCGGCCGGCGCCACTCCGGCCTCTTAACTAGCTTGGATGCATTTACGCAACAGGCGAGTTGACACGCTACAACTTGAAGCAAGATGTCAAATCCGTGCTTAG
>JASLFF010000123.1 GCA_030150795.1 Terriglobales bacterium
CGAGGCAGTTGACGATTTCGTCTTCCACCTGTTCGGGGGTGCAGAAGATGTGGGCATCATCCTGCGTGAAGCCGCGTACGCGCAAAAGGCCGTGCATCACGCCGGACCTTTCGTAGCGATAGCACGTACCCAGCTCGCCCAGACGCACCGGCAAGTCGCGATACGAATGCAGCGAATTCGCATAAATCAGGATGTGACCCGGACAGTTCATGGGCTTCACGCGATATTCCGCGTCATCCAGCTCCATGGGCGTGAACATGTTCTGCGCGTAATAGCCCTCGTGGCCGCTGGTCTTCCAAAGGTTCACGCGGAAAACATGCGGCGTGTACACCAGAGAGTAGCCGCGCTTGAGATACTCATCGCGCATCCAGTCTTCCATCTCTTTGCGGATCAGGCCGCCCTTGGGATGCCAGAAAATTAATCCCGGCCCGGCCAGTTCCTGGATGCTGAACAGATCAAGCTGCTGTCCCAACACGCGATGGTCGCGCTTTTTGGCCTCTTCCACGGCGTGCAGGTGTTGCTCAAGGTCTTTTTTGTCGAAGAATGAAGTGCCGTAGATGCGCTGGAGCTGCGGGTTTTTCTCGTCGCCCAGCCAGTAAGCCCCGGCGATGCTCGTCAGCTTGAAAGCTTTAATCCTGCCGGTTGAAGGCACATGCGGGCCTCGGCAGAAATCCACGAATTTCCCATTACGATACGTCGAGATCGGCTCGCCGTGCTTGGTGAACTGCTCAATGAAGTGGACCTTCATGAAGTCGCCTTCAGCGCGGAAGCGCGCCAGCCCTTCATTGCGTGGGATGAATTCGCGCTCAAACTTTTCGTCGCGCGCGGCCACTTCGCCCATGCGCTTTTCGATTCTCTCCAGGTCTTCCGGCGTGAAAGGCGTGGGGCGGAAGAAATCGTAGAAGAAGCCGCTCTCCGTCGCCGGCCCATGGCCCAGCTTGGTTTCAGGAAAAAGCTCAAGTACGGCGGTCGCCAGCACATGGGCGGAAGAATGCCGGTAAACATACAGAGCGTCGGGATCGCGTTCCGTAAGCAGGCGCAGCTCTACGTCTTCTTCCAGTGGCTTGCTAAGGTCGGCAAACTGCCAGCCGTCTTTGGAAGCAGGCGCATGCATGCTTGCTGGGGTCTTCTCCGCGTCGCTGGCTGCACCGCTCTTCTCGGGAGCTGACTGCTGACCGCTGAGTGCTGAATGCTTGATTTTCGCCACCAGCGCGGCATCCGCCAGGCGGGGGCTAATGGAGCGGGCGATGTCCAGTGGAGTGGTGCCGCTGGGAACTTCTTTTTTGCTTCCGTCGGGAAGCGTTACTTGGATCTGATCGGCCATAAAAGTTTGATGAACCCGAGCCAGCTGAAGCTATGGCAGGTGAACTTTCAGTCTAACCAAGCGGGAAACTGGGGGTCAAACGCCTGGCTGGGATAGGAGATAGCGACCGCGAAAGTTGCACCCCCCCACCCCACGCGGGCCGGCGCTGGTTGAAAAAGACGAGGTGCGGGGTGAAACGAGGAGGTGCGGTGGCGGTCTCTGGTGTCCATGATTTTTATCCAGCGGCGTCCGAATTCTGCGGTGAGCTAGCGACTAGATTCGACTCTTGGGCGCTTAGGATAGAACGCCAGGACCCCGGCCGTGAGCAGTACCAGCATGATGAAAGTCACGATACTGGCTTCGGGGCCAACGGTTCCGCCGGTCAGCCACGCAGGTCCCTGGACGCGGGGATTCAGCAGATGCCCAGGAGCCTGTATCCCGCTATCGCTGACGCCAAAGAAGAAAGACTGTCCCCAGTCAAAACCCGCATGAAAGCCGACAGGCAGCCAAAGGTCGCCAGTGCGTAGCAAGAAGGCGGAGTTCAACAATGCAAAGAGCATGATTCCAGCGATTCCGACGTACGTTTCTCCGGGGTTGCCCATGTGCCCTCGGGAAAATATCAGTCCCATAATGACTGCGGCGGGCCAGAAGCTAATGCCATCCGCCAGCGTGTATAAGGCGTAGCCGCGAAATAAGGACTCTTCAAAGAAGCCTACGGCAAGAGTGATACAGCCCCATAAGAGTCCCCATCCCACGATTTGTGCTCCGCTTAGGCTGAGGCTGCCGAAATAGAAGACGTGCGCGATGCGCAAAATCAGCAGGATGCCGAAGATAAGCAGGAAGCCTACCACCAGTCCGCTGGCCAGGCGCCGCAGCGATGCAGCGGGCCGTGACAGAGGGAGACCATATGCTCCCACGCTACGCCCCTCGATTCGGCTCATCAACCAGCTCAGCAACAGCACCACGCCAAACGCGAGGAGATCGAAAACTCCTTGCTGAACGGGAGGAGAGAGCAGTTCGACCGGGGCCCGCCCGGCCGCCACCGCGTGTTTGGCAAAGGCCAACAGACCATTGAACAACTGCAAGAAGCCGAGGGAAAGCACGATAAGGCCAGCTGTGAAAATCAGCAACCGCCAGCCTGCCCGCAGGCCATTGCGTCCGACAAAGATTGATTTCAGACCGGAACTGGGATGGGAACTCGGCTGGATAGGTCCAGTCGATAACGAGGGTGTATCTTCAACGGCTTTCAGTCGATTTTCGAATGCCATCTTTGTCTCCTCAATCAGTGCCCTCTATTGTTCCATCCGGATGCGCCGATTCTTCGAATCCAGCGTCACCACGAAATGCCTCAACACTTCACACCCGAGGTTGCCGGTGGCGGGGCTATTACTCACGTCGCTAAACCATCCCTTCCTTATTAATTTAGATCTGTTTTGCGGGCTAGCGACCGTTTATCATTCTGATTGGAACAAGAAATGGGCCTATTGTCATCCATTTCGCTCTACAACAGTGTTTTGCGCAGTCCGGATTATCGTTAAGCCTGTTTGGCCGGAGGAAACCTCAGTGATTGATGAGCTCGACCGCAAAATCATCCGTAGCCTTGTGAACGATGGACGCATGAGTTTCCGAGACTTGGGCAAACGCATCCACCTGAGCCCCAATGCCACCGCGGAACGTGTTCGACGATTACAGGCAGCCGGCGTCATCCGTAGCTTCAATGCGCTGGTGAACTGGCCGCAACTGGGCTATGTTCTGGAAGCCTACATTGACGTGAGGCTCCGGCCGGGCAATAGCGCTCAGAACTTTGAGGAGGTTGTAACGAAGATTCCCGGGATTGTGAACGTTGCTGTTGTGACCGGCGATTCCGACTTTCGTGTGCGAGTAGCCTGCAAAGATCAGTCTGACTTTCTGAGGGTGATCGATGCGCTTCGCGCGCGAGCTGGCATCCAGGGAACCAACAGCACAGTTATCTGCCGCGAAATCAATGTCACTGACAGATTGGCCTGAAGAGCACGCTTCAGGAAGCCGGAGGGGCTCTTTCCAGTGCGTACAATGTTGCGAGCGACCTGTTCGGGCCAGCTGCACCGGGTGGGGGTGCAACTTTCGCGGCTGCTATCTCCTATCCCGTCAAACGCCGACCGTAAAACTATAGAATGCACTCGATTTTGAAATCGAGAGGCACACTATCTGCGAAGCCGACCTCGGTTATGGATAGAATTGGAGCCCACGGCTGAAATCGGGAGACTTTACTTATGAAAGCAATCAAAGTGCAGCGCATTGCCATTCTTGTTGTTCTTCTCAGCGCTCTAGCGCTGGCCGCTGTCGGCGGCTATCACGAGATTGGGAAGTACAGCTTTCCAGCCGCGCAGGGCAGCACGCGCGAATATTTTGACTACATCACGGTTGACTCTGCGTCACGCCGCGTCTTTCTCTCGCACGGTACTGAGATCATCGTGATGGACGCGGACACCGGGGCGATCAAAGGGTCCATCACCGGCCTGAAGCAGGACCACGGAGTCGCCTTCGCTCCTGAGTTCAATCGCGGGTTCATTACGGACGGCGGAGATGGCAAAGTAGTTATCTTTGACCTCAAAACACTCAAGAGAATCGGCGAGGCCAAGGCTGACAAAGATGCTGACAGCATCGTCTACGATCCGGCATCGAAGCGCGTTTTCGCTATGAACGGCGACCCGCACAGCTCCACCGTGATTGACGCCAAAACCGGCAAGGTCGTTGCGACCATTGACCTGGGCGGCGGTCCCGAGTTCGCCGTGGCCGACGGC
>JASLFF010000128.1 GCA_030150795.1 Terriglobales bacterium
GTGGAAAAAGGCCTGAAGCGCAAACCCTGGGTAAAGACTTCTCTGGCTCCGGGCTCGCGCGTGGTGACCGAGTACTATCGCAATGCAGGACTTATTCCTTACCTGGAAAAACTTGGCTTCCACGTTGTGGGATATGGCTGCACCACTTGCATCGGAAATTCCGGCCCGCTGCCGCAGGACGTTTCATACGCCATCGCAGAAAAACAACTGGTAGCCGTTTCAGTGCTTTCCGGTAATCGCAATTTTGAAGGCCGCATCAACTCTGAAGTCCGCGCGAACTATCTGATGTCGCCGCCGCTGGTGGTGGCGTACGCGCTGGCTGGTCGCATCGATCTTGACCTTACCAGCGATCCTGTAGGCATCGGCACAGGGGGCAAGCCGGTTTATCTGCGCGATATCTGGCCTACGCAAAAAGAAGTGCAGGACGCGGTGAGCCACTCCATCAATTCCGGCATGTTCACCACCAATTACCAGACGATTTTTGATGGTGACCAGGAATGGAAACGGCTTTCCGTCCCTGAAGGCGAGACCTATGTCTGGGACAACAGCTCCACTTATATAAAACGCGCCCCATATTTTGACGATATGCCGGCGCGTCCCGCGCCGGTGAAAGAGATCAAAGGCGCGCGCGCGCTGGCAAAGCTGGGCAACAGCGTAACTACCGACCATATTTCGCCCGCGGGATCGATCAAAGCCAGCAGTCCGGCAGGAAAATACTTGCAGGAACACGGCGTGCCGTCCAGCGATTTCAACTCATACGGTTCGCGCCGCGGCAATCATGAGGTAATGGTGCGGGGCACATTTGCCAATGTCCGCCTGCGCAACCAGCTCGCGCCGGGGTCGGAAGGCGGCGTGACTCGGCATTTTCCTGATGGCGAGACCATGTCGATCTTTGACGCTTCAGTAAAATACATTGCCGATGGTGTTCCGACGATCGTGCTTGCCGGCAAGGAATATGGATCGGGTTCGTCACGCGACTGGGCTGCCAAAGGGCCGCTCTTGCTGGGCATTCGCGCCGTGATCGCAGAAAGTTATGAACGCATCCATCGCTCGAACCTGGTAGGCATGGGCATTCTGCCGCTGCAGTTTCATGCTGAAGAAAATGCAGAATCATTGGGGCTGCAAGGCGACGAGGTATATGAGATCGTGGGATTGCCGACTCTGCTGGCCAGCAAATTTGCCAATGGAAAACAGGTGCAGGTCAGGGCCACGGGCGCGGACGGCAACGTGAATGAGTTCAGCGCGCTGGTCCGCATTGATACGCCGCAGGAGATTCTCTATTACGAGCACGGCGGCATTCTGCAATACGTGTTGCGGCAGCTGCTGGCGAACAAAGGAAAGAGCTTTGCCGCAGATTAGCGCAGATTCACGCTGATCAGGGTTGGCCGCGAAAGAAGTTTAGCCGCGAATCAACGCGAAAGAACACGAATCAGGACTTAAGGTGGAGGGGGATTTTTGCGGTGATGGCAAGCCGGCATATTGCTGCGTCGTCTCTATTCCTTAGTCGATTCCTCATTCGCCTCTGAGAGGATCTGCCATAAGGCCTTGCCGCAATCGATAATCTCTTTCCGGCCACATTTAGGGCATTGATATTCGCGCATGTCGCGGCCAGTAAAGGTGGTCCGCTCAATTTGGCCCATCTCAACGGCGCAATCGGGACAAGTCGTCTCGTTCATAACCGTAGTGTAGTTTATCCTTAGTTATGCCGCTTACAGGCTGACGAATCCGCGTTAAATGCTATATCCTCACTGGTCTGGCTTTTTAAGTGTTTCTGGTACTACTCTTTCTTAACTATGAAAGTTCTGGTGATTGGCGGTGGAGGCAGGGAGCACGCGCTGGTATGGAAGCTGCGCCAGTCGCCGCGCGTGCAACAGGTGTATTGCCTGCCCGGGAATGGAGGGCTTTGCGAAGAAGCTACCTGCATGCCGGGCGATCCCAAGAGCCTGGCCAGCCTGCTTTCGGTGGCGCACCAGATACAGCCGGATTTGACCGTGGTAGGGCCGGAGATTTCGCTGTCGATTGGCGTGGTGGATGAATTCATGCGCCGCGGCCTGAGGATCTTTGGTCCCACGCAACGGGCCGCGCAACTGGAGACGAGCAAGAGCTTTGCCAAGGAATTCATGCAGCGGCACCAGGTACCCACGGCGCATTACGCCGTCTGCACTTCAGAAGAAGATTTGCGCAAGTCTCTGGGATTGTTTTCCACGCCGGTAGTGGTAAAGGCAGACGGTCTTGCTGCCGGCAAGGGCGTTGTGATTGCCGCCACCAAGGAAGAAGCGGCCATCGCAGGCGTTTCAATGTTTAACGGCAGGCTGCTGGGGACGCCGGTGGCCAACGTGGTGCTGGAAGAATTTCTTGAAGGCGAGGAAGTTTCATTCCTGGTGTTGAGCGATGGCGAGCGCATGGCCGCGCTGGTTCCAGCGCAGGACCACAAGCGCATTGGCGATGGTGACAAGGGCGCTAACACCGGAGGCATGGGAGCTTATTCCACCAGTTCATTGCTCGATGAAGGCATGACCGAGTGGCTGATGAATCACATTGCCCGTCCAGTGATTGAAGGGATGAAATCGGAGGGCGCTGAGTATCGCGGCATTTTGTATTGCGGCCTCATGATGACCGCCCGCGGCCCCATGGTGCTGGAGTTCAACTGCCGCTTTGGCGATCCGGAAACGCAGGCCGTGCTGATGCGGCTGGATAGCGACCTGCTCGATGCGATTGAGGCCGCGGTGGAAGGCCGCGTGAGCCCGGGCGAGTTCAAGTGGTCAAGTCACGCTGCGTGCTGCGTGGTGGTGGCTTCTGGCGGCTATCCGGGAAGCTTTATGACGGGAAAACAGATCTCCGGTCTGGACCGCGCAAGCAACTTGAGCAACGTGAAGGTCTTCCACGCGGGCACCAGCAAGCGCGATGGCGTTTTCTATACCAGCGGCGGACGCGTGCTGGGCGTGACAGCGCGAGCGCCTCGGCTGGAAGATGCAATCACCCGTGCGTATGAAGCCGTGCGGTTGATCAGATTTGAAGAAATGTACTACCGCAAAGATATTGGCGCGCGGGCATTGAAAGCGCCGAAATGAATCAGCTATTGGCTCTTAGCTCTTGGCTCTTAGCTCTTGGCTTTGCCTGAAAAGGGCCAAGCAGTTTGGCGGCTTGCCAAGAGCCACGAAGCTGAGAGCGAAATCATAGTGCACAAATTATTTTTATCGAAAAGGAACCCATGTCAGAGAACCCTCTAGTTTCCATCGTAATGGGGTCGGATTCCGACCTTGAGATCATGAATGAAACCGCCAAAGCGCTGGATGACTTTGGCATTGCTTAT
>JASLFF010000179.1 GCA_030150795.1 Terriglobales bacterium
GTATATTCGAACCCAATGATCTTCTGCCGTAGAATGCCTTGCCGATCATAGAGCAAAGTTGTTGGCAGGCCTTCAATGCCTCCGAATTTATTTTTAATCTCATCGGTTGCGACGGCAAGCGGATAATGTATGCCGAGACGCTTGGCAAAAGCGCGCGGCTCTTCCGTGTCAGCCATGATGTCCAGCTTGAATCCCATCACAGCGAATCCTCGCGATCCATGCCGGTCCGCCAGTTTTTGATATCCCGGCATTTCTTTCTTGCAGGGTTGGCACCATGTGGCCCAAAAGTCGATCAACACCACCTTGCCGCGAAGATCGGCGGAAGAAATCTTGCGTCCGTGGAAATCTTTGGCGGAAAAGTCAGGCAGGCGAGAACCAATCTCGCCTGCTTCCGCAAATTTTGGCTGCGCAGGGCCCGCCGGAGTCTGTTCAACTCCGGCGAGTCCAGACGCTGCAAGGAACATGTAGAACACGCATAGTCTCAGCATTTATTCCTTCTTCTGCACTTCCAGGACGAGCAATTTCAAGGGCTGGGAATTGTCTGGTTTCTTTCTACCCGCAGGCTTTTTGTACAACTGGCCGCGTAGCGTGACTACGGTCGGCGAGCCCGCCAGCGATTCCAGTCCCTGTGACAACTCATTCTGTGCGAACGGGTAAGACCGGTTCGGGCTGACCTGCAACGCAAAATTGCCGGAGGAGTCTTTTACGATCTTTCCTCGCGCGTTCACGTCCATCTCGGCCACAGACACTCCGCTGTCGTATGTCGCCTTGAGAAGCTGGGCAGGATCAATTTGCCCGTCTTCTTTGGGCGTGACATCAACTTTTCCATCGATCAAACTGACTTCAACTTTTTGAACGCCAGACTGGCGTCCGAGGTGTTGTTTCACCCCGTAGGCTCAAAAGTTTCAAGTCATGCCTTCAACGCGCATATCTACGTGCGTGATCTGTGCCTGGGCCAGCGGCGCCGCAAGCACGGAGCCGAGCAGAACAAGCATGCTTAGTTTGCTAATATTCAAGATATTTCTCCTTTAGAGATGAATTCGAAACTGTTGTGTAATGCCAAAACTGATATGGCGGCGGACAGGCGCATAGAGCGCACTGCTGGAGTGCGCAATGTCCCAATCTGCCGCCACCCATGCATGCACGCCGGGGCGCAGGCCCACGTAAGTTGTGATGCCGGCCAACAATGCAGTTCCACCGCTCCCATTCTGATTGACGCCGCTGATGCGATCATCCTGCGAATGCAGCAAGGTGAACGCAGGACCGATGAACCATTCTCGCTCTCCGTTTTTCGCCTCATACGGACGATAAGAAAGCCAGAAACGCGATTCCAGATCGCTGCCGAGCCGTGTAGTTTGGCTGCCTTCTGATCGGAGAAGAGTATGGAAATCCTCATCGGCCACCAGACGCCGCAGGTTGAAGAGTCCGGTGTATGTCCAGTTGGCGGAAAGAAATAAGTCAGTAGATCCGGAGCCGGGCTGCAATCCCGTTGGAAGCTTGAGCCCATCTCTGCCCGTTAAGCCGGTGCCGCCGGTGGGGAGTTTTGGCCCCAGTGTGACAGACGCCTGCGTTGTGCCTCGCGGTGAATCGCGCCGATAAAACCGGTACTTTGCCAGAACCAGCAGATCGCCCAGGCCGGTTCCTCCCGCTTGAGGCGCTCCCGGAGACGAAAAATGGTTGGTCACGATCGGGAGAATGAGAGTGAGATCAAAGTCCTTATAGAAGCCCCATGTGAAATTAACATCGCCTTCATGAGAGAACGTGGGGCGTGCAGTTGCCGATTGAGGAATGGAACCGCGACTAGTGAACACGGAGTTGTAAGAAATGAGACCTCCGCCGGGAAAAAGCGGTGGCGCAGTTTCCGGAGCCGGGCCTTGTGCTTCAGCGGAAAAATTACACAAGAGGATAAGGAAGAACCATGTATAGCAAGGACGGAATACGGAAATGGGATTTCGCAAGATCACAGACTTTCCTCCAGAAAGAACAGATCGCAGGCATACGAGTGCCTGGGCCGCTATGGGACCGGAGAAAAAATCAGATACGAAGCTGAAGAGGAGCGGTCGAACCAAAGATCAGGGGCGGATCGTGGAAGCGTAAAGCGACGCGTCCATCCCCATGCTCGATAGAGCTTCTGAGAATGGAGGCTGGCTGAACAACAAAAGCAAGCGGTACGGACGCAATGTTATGTATTGATGCGGGCTGCACAAAGGGAGCATGCATAGAAGGCGTGTTTTGGCAGCAGTCCTCCCCATGCATCCCATGGGAACAATTCATTGAGTGGCAGCATTCCATGGCCTGGTCAGCCGACGTCATAGGCGAGCAGTCAAATCCGTACGCCGCAAAAGCGAGGCCTAGCACTGCGACCAAGATTGGTTTGGCCAACCGCATCAATACCCTTTTAACAGGTTGAAAAGACAAGGGTCAACTCGGTCCCCTCAATTCCCAAATCAGGCCTTGAATCCGTCGCCTTAAGACAGGGTAATATTCGCTATTGATTCGGCGAACAAAATACGATAATATTTCTCTACCCTAAGGGGTGAAAGCGACTAGATCATTGAAAAGACAGGCAATCTGCACTCACCAACAGCATTTAACTTGATTTGGGATCGATTGAAGGGGAAGAGGCGTTTCGACGACTTTCGACAACCCCTTTTCGAATGCGTCTTTGGTTTTTTGCAGGGACGAGCTGGGAGACGTAGGCACGAGGACCGAGAACGCCCTGGCGGCTCTCTATTCGGCGCTCACCGGATCGGAAACGGGGACTGCGCCTCCTTGAGTTTTATTGCGGCGACTCCAGGGCATCTCCTGTAGCGATTCCAGAAAGTCGATAAACTCCCGGTTCGTGAGAGA
>JASLFF010000210.1 GCA_030150795.1 Terriglobales bacterium
GCCAAGGTGGTGGAAGCGCCGCGACGGGAGAAAAGCATTGTCGGCTATGTAGTAGCTCCGGGCGTGGAAATGTATGAATTGAGGGCCTACCTGACCGAACGTCTTCCCACCTACATGCTTCCTTCTTCATTCGTAAAGCTGGCGGAGTTGCCCCTGACGCCAAACCGCAAAGTGGACCGGAATGCTTTACCCATACCCCAAAGCACAAATACTTTGGCCGGCGAGCATGATCTCTCACCGCGGGAAGGACTGGAAAAGAGGCTGTCAGAATTCGTAGCCGCCCTGCTTGGGTTGGAGGGAGTTGGAGCTAACGACAATTTTTTTCTGATCGGGGGAAACTCTCTTTTCTGTACGCAACTGATTGCGCGCATTCTGAATGACTTTGGAGTCGAGCTCCCGATGCGCTGCGTTGTCGATTCCCCTACAACGGCGCAATTAGCCCGGCAGATCGAAAGCATAGTCGCGGCCCGGATCTGCTCCATGACCTTCGATGAGGTCCAACATGCTTTGCAACTACCTGCCTCTGGTGGAGTAAAGAAATGAATGCCATCGCAAGTTTGCCGGGCATAGACCGTGCAGGTACGGCGCTTAGCCTTTATCATCTGCTCGATCCTGAAGTTCTGGCCAATCCTTATCCCTTGTATCACCGTTTGCGCACGGAAGCTCCGGTGCACTGGGACCCGTTCCTGCACGCCTGGGTAGTGACTCGTTATGCTGACGTGGTGCGCGTACTCCACGATTTTTCTGCTGATCGTACCCCCACTCCGGAACAACTACAGCGCATCAACCTCTCCTCGATCAGTCCCATTGCAGCGGTCATGGTAAAGCAGATGCTCTTTCTGGACGCGCCTGCTCATACACGCCTGCGCTCACTTGCATCCAGCGCCTTTACGCCCGCGCGGGTCCGTGTGCTGCGATCGCACATTCAGCAGATCGCGGATACTTTAGTTGATACAGCAATGGCCTCTCAGCCGGGGAAAATGGACATCATCGTCGAATTTGCGGAACCGCTGCCCGCCATTGTGACGGCGGAGATGCTGGGAGTCCCGATAAGAGACCACCGTCAGCTGAAAGCCTGGACGGCCGACTTTGCGGAGATGTTGGGGAACTTTCAGCATAACCCGGACCACGTGCCAAAGGTTTTGCGTGCGTTGGAGCAGATGCTCGAATATTTCCGCGAGCGCGTTCGCGAACTGCGGGCGCATCCACGTGAAGGGCTGATCAATTCATTGCTGACAGCCGAAATCGATGGAGACCGGCTGACAGAGGAAGAGGTGATTGCGAACTCCATTGTCACGATGGTGGGCGGGCAGGAAACCACCACGAACCTGATCGGCAACGGCCTGTTGACCCTGTTGCGCCATCCGGCAGAGATGCAGCGGTTGCGCGACGATCCGGAGTTAATACCTTCCGCGGTCGAAGAGTTGCTGCGGTACGAGAGCCCCAGCCAGCACACAGCCCGTCTAGCGCGCACAGATGTGGAATTAGGTGGCCGGAAAATCCGCAAGCGAGACGCAGTCATAGCGGTCATGGGTGCGGCCAATCGTGATCCCGAGAGGTTCCCTGATCCTGACAGGGTGGACCTTGCTCGAACAGATAACCGGCATCTTGCCTTTGGTTGGGCCGCACACTTCTGCTTCGGTGCTGCGCTGGCCCGCATTGAAGGCCAGGTTTCCTTTGCCACCATTCTCCGGCGCATGCCTAACCTGGCGCTGCAGCAGGCGCCGTTGCAGTGGCGGACAAACCTGGGACTGAGAGGCCTGGCGGCTTTGCCGGTCAGATACTAGATGACGAAGTAATAATTGTGGAGAGTTTATAAATGCAGAAAGAGCTCGTTCAATCGGAAGCCAAACGGCTCTTGCTTGAGAAATGCTTGCGGGGAGAATTTGCACTCGATCAGCCAAAGCATGTCCAAACACTAGAAGCAAAACCGCAGGCCGAGTCGCCACAACAAGACGCCAGTCTCCGGTCGTCAACAAACGATCCCACCAAGCCGCAGCCTTCCATTCAGGCAAGAAGAAATCGCAGGTCTCTGGTGAGGCAAGCTCTCAACAGGTTTCTGCATCTTCTCTGCCGCTTCGGCCCCGGAGGGGAAACCGTGCGGCCGTTCCTTCATCGCATGAGAGGGGTAAAAATTGGCAAGAACGTCTGGATTGGAGATGACGTTTACCTTGATAACGAGTTTCCCGAGTGTATTGAGCTTGAGGACGGAGCAATGATTGAGTTGCGGACCACTATTCTGGCGCACACCCATGGCGCCGGGAGAGTGGTAATCGGTAAAAATGCCGTTGTTGGCGCAGGGGCCATCGTTGTTACTTCTGGAAATAGGACCCTTGTTATCGGCGAAGGCTCGGTCGTTATGGCTTCATCCCTGGTAACTGGAAGCATCGCGCCATATACGTTGTACGGCTCGGATGCCTCCAAGCCTCTGGCCAGAATCACGAAACCATTTACACCTGACACGACTTATGAAGAGTTCATGACAGCGCTTCGCCCGCTTTCACGCTGATTCCGTGCTGCTCGACCGTGCTCGGCGCTTCTATCTGATGACACCAGTGCAGCCTGAACCGATACTGCTGTTCCACATTCGCCCCACACCCGATGACGTGTGTCTCAAGCGGCTGATAGAGTTCTTTGGCCTGAGCTGCAGAACTGTGGACGTGTCCACCTTTGACGTGGAATTGCACCGGGCGGCTGACCATGACCTTTGCATCCTGGCAAGCGCCGCGACCATTGACAGGTGGTGCCACAACCTTCCTGATTGCGCCGCTGCTCTTGACGGCTTGCGCCAAAAGGCTTCATTTCTGTTCCTGTATGGCTTTGCGCCAGGGAAATCTCCGGCCTATATCGCAGCTGGATTGAGCGACGGAGCGATAGAAGATGTGCGAGCACTCCCGGGCGTCGGCCTCAGCTACCAGGTGAGCTCTTCTGAGCCGGGGATCACAAGGGAATTCTCCGGACTCTCATTCGGCGGCGTCTGTAATGACACTGATTCTGGCTTCATATGCACGCCGAATTCCAGCGGTGCGGTCCCTCTGGTAACCATCGCGGAGATGCCATTTTGGGTTGTGATACAGAAAAATCTCTGCAAAACATTTCTGCTGGCGTGCAGCGCCATTGCAGATATCCGGGAGCATGTCAACGGCATAGATGCTGGGACATATTTTTCCCGGCTGCTTCCGGCGGCTATGTTTCTCCGGTGGGTGTTCAAGGGACGTTGCTGGCATAGCAAATATCGCTTTGCTAACTTCATTATTGATGACCCGCCGCTGAAACGCTCCTATGGATACCTGAACTACCGGAACCTGCTGACCCAAATGGACAGGTGCGGCTTTGCCAGCACCATTGCCTTCATTCCATGGAACTACAGACGAACTGACAATCGCATCGTGCAAATTTTCCGGGAGCGGACGGACAGATTATCTCTTTGCGTGCATGGCTGCGACCATACCACAGCGGAGTTTTCGTCCACTGATCTGGCCCTCCTCAATTCCAGAGTGCAGATTGCATCAGCAAGAATGAATAGTCTTGAGCGATGGAACGGCCTCTCCTATTCGAAAACAATGGTGTTCCCCCAGGGACGATTCTCTACCGGGTCATTGATCGCCCTCAAAGCCAACAACTACCTCGCCGCCGTAAATTCATCTGCATCACCTGCATATTCAGGCGAGGATGGGGCCCTTACGGTCGCTGATTTCTTGACACCTGCTGTTACGAGGCACGGAGGATTCCCGGTTTTCGTGCGCCGCTATCCTGCCGGACTGGAGCAGTTCGCATTTGATCTATTTTTTGGAAAACCGCTGCTCACCGTGGAACACCACACGTACTTCAAGGATGGCGGCGCGCGTCTTGCGGAGTTTGTTACCCGGATCAACTCGTTCAAGCGACTGCTATGGACTGGATTGCCCGACATAATGAAGAAGAGCTATCTTGAGCGCGATATATCCAACGAGATTACTGCCTGCAGGCTCTATACAAACCATCATGTAATTGAGAACCACGCTGAACGTGATCGGACGTTTATCGTTACTAAGTTCGAGTCCGGCGACGTTCCTATTCAACACGTGCTGGTTAATGGCCTGGCAGCCAAGTTCACATTGATCGACAATGTGCTCGAGTTCGCAATGCGGATTCCGGCGCTCTCATCCAACGTGGTGGAGATTGTCTATGGGAATCCGCTGCCTCACGCAGGGTTGGAGCAGGGATTTGCGAGCCGGAGCCACGTATGGGTACACCGCATGCTAAGCGAGTTCAGGGACAACGTTCTTTGCCGGAGTGGCTTCCTGCTTGCCGGTGCTCAGGCTTTGCGCCGTGGATTGTCAGGCAGCGGTTCCGCTGTCCCGCGGCAGAGCCGGTTCGAGATGCGCCACGGGACAAATGGTCACGGGGCCGTACTATCGATGCCCATGCGGCGAAAAACAGACAACCCTGCTCGCGCCAGTGCGTCAGCAGGTAAGAATGTCTGTTCCGGAGATATCGCCCGGAAAATATTTGGGGCCAATTCGGGAGCTATTATCAGCAAAGTCTTGGTTGTCGGTGCTGACGGATCAGGGCCCGAGAAACGCATGGAAATTCATTTTACCGATCCGGAGCGAGTCCCGGCAGCCTTTAACTCATTAGCAGCAGCTCTGCAAAGCAGCGGATTCGACTTTAATACCCTACGGAACTCCAGCATACCTGTAACCGAGATTTGGCTGACATATCCCCTGAATGACCGAAGCAAAACATTGCTGTCCTGTGCTGCGCAGGTCGGAGAACTCCAGGCCGCGGCGGTTGCCGCCCAATCCGGCTCCCCGCGGCCAGACAGATAATCGCGCGTCAGTCACACTCGGCGGCAGGAGTTGATCTGGAAAGCGCGCATTTCGCGAGAGCGCGGTAAAGACAATCGAGAGTAAACGCTATGAGCAGAAATTACGAGCTGATACGCAAAGCGGGAGAAGCGATTCACGCGCATCGGGAAACTGGAAAGTACATCCCTCCCTTGCCGCCTGGTGTACCCATAGCAGAGAGGGGGACGACCGGCGAACAACCCAGGGACATGGATGTAAACATTCCCAACCTTTTGCATGCTATTTTTCGTCGCCGCAATTGGATTTACCTTTGGACGTTAATCATGCTGGCAGCGGCAGGGTTGGTGTGCGCATTTATGACTCCCCAGTACAAAGCGGAGTCCAAGGTGGAAATCCTGAAACAGGATACAAGCGGCCTGTCGCTCAATGCCGGGGGCGCCGCTTCTGACGCCAGCTCAGACCCACTTGATTTCAACATGACTCTCCAGACCCAATTGGCGGTCCTGAAATCGGATGTTCTTGCATGGCAAGTCATGAAAGAACTGAAACTCGTTGATGCCAAAGACGTGACTTTCTCAAACGCTGCGGCTGCACCGGTATCTATGGAAGCCGACAACATCGCGCCCGACAAAGAGGCTGCTCGTGCCCTGAGGGAATTCAAAGCGCACCTCAAAGTTGACGCCATTTCCGGCACGCGCCTCATCGCGGTCAGCTACATGCATCCAGATCCGCACATGGCCGCCAGGATCGCAAACCAACTGGTATCGGATTTCGTCGAATACAACTTTCAAGTTCGCTATAACGCAACCACCAAAGCCACAGATTGGCTCGGGAGTCAATTGGTGGAGCTTAAGTCTCAGTTGGAGCAGTCACAGCAACGTGCTGTTCAACTGCAGAAGGAGTCCGGAATCTTTGGGCAGGATGAGCATAACAACATTGTCCTTACACGCTTGGAACAACTCAATAACCAGGTAACCAGCGCAGAAGCTGACCGCGTCATCAAGGAAAGCGTTTACAGGCTTTCCCGCAGCGGGAACCCTGAACTAATTGCCGGGATGCTTGGGGCCCAGCCGGATCGGAACATGACTGAAGCGGCTAATCCTGCATCGCTGCTCAATAGCCTTCGCCAGCAGGAGGCCACGCTCAAATCGGAATATGCGGATGCCTCGGCCAAGTATGGCCCTGCATATCCACGGTTGATCCAGATCAAGGAGAAGCTCACTTCGGTGCGCTCATCGCTTGCGGCGGAGCTCGGCAAGGTGGCCGGGCAAGCGAAGAGTGAATATGAACTGGCAGCTTCGCGCGAAGCCGCCGCCCGCAAAGCATTTGCCGAGCAGAAGGCAATCGCAGCGCAGATGAACGACAAAGCAACAGACTACCTCATCGCCAAACACGAAGCTGAATCAAACCGCGTACTCTATGATCATTTGCTGGAGAAGCTTAAGGAGGCCGCGGTACTGGCGGGCTTACATTCGAACGCTCTTCACGTTGTTGATCCCGCCAGAGCTCCCACGATTGCGTCCCGGCCCAATGTGCCGCTCTATCTCGGCTTGGGCGTCCTCTCAGGGCTATTTCTTGGCCTGGTCAGTGTGTTTATCGTTGAGGCAACGGACCGCACTGTGCGCGATGTGGAAGGGATCGAAACCGGTACTCGCGTTCCAGTGCTGGGGGTAATTCCAGACGCCAGCCTAGTGCCTGATAATGGATTCAGGCTCTTGCCGAAAGCCGGCATGCGGGAAACTGCAAAAGGCGCTGTGCAAGATGCACTCTTTCAAGGCTTGGGCAATCCTGCTGTCGCAGAAGCTTTCCGCGCGGTGCGGACCTCCTTACTACTTTCGCGCCTTGACGAATCCTCAAAAGTTCTCATGGTCACGAGCGGCATGCCGCAGGAAGGCAAGAGCTTCGTCTCGCTGAACCTGGCTGCCGCTTTCACATATAGCGGCGCCAAAGTTTTATTGGTCGATGCCGACCTGCAACGCGGAAACCTTAGCAGGGCACTTAGCCAGCGCGCCGGAATGGGCTTGAGCGATGTGGTTCGAGGAGTGCCGAATTTCGGAGCACATCTACCTTCAAGGGAACTGCTGCTTAAGCATTCGGATACTTCGGCAGCATACAGGCGGATTGACGACATCCCAGGACTAACGTTCATGCCGGCGGGCGAATGCTCTCGTGATGCATCTGAGTTGCTGGGGTCGCACCAGATGAGCGCAATCATTGAGAGTTGGCGTGATCAGTTCGATTATGTCCTGATCGATACTCCTCCCATTTTGCCCCTTACCGATGCAGTGGTTCTCTCACGCAAGGTCGATTCCGTCATTGTCGTGGTTCGCTTTGCGGTTACCAGTCAGCCGGTCATTCAGCGGACCATAAAACTCCTCAAAGATGTGCAAGCGCCAAGGCTCGGGATGCTGATCAACGCCATGGACCGTCATTCTCCAGAGTACTACCAGTACTCCGGATTTTATGGTGGGTACGACTACGGTAATCGGCATCTTGAAGTCTCCAAGGGCCCGTGCTCTCCTCCATCACAGACATAGGGAAAAAACATATGAAGCAACATCCGTTGAAGAACTCGGTTTGGGTCGGATTTGTGCTTGCCTTGATGTGGGTCGCGGTCAGCTCACTCATTGCCCGTGCACAGCAGAATCAGGGAAACGCCCAGGCATCATCCGCCAAAGAAATGCCTGCGCCTTTAAAAATTGCTCCCGGTGATCTGCTGCATATTACTGTTTTCGATGTTCCCGAGATGACGCAGGACGTGCGCATAGGCGCCAAAGGAGAGGCCCAGCTGGCGCTGATAGGGAACATTGATCTGGCAGGATTGACCGGCGAGGAAGCGGCGGACGCGATTGCACTCGAGCTTCGCAACCGCAAGCTGCTAATCAGTCCACAGGTCAATGTTTTGATAAAGGAGTTTGCCAGCCAGGGTGTTTCGGTCATCGGAGAGGTGCAGCATCCGGGTGTTTACCAGGTACTTGGCTCGCGCAGCCTGCTCGACCTCATCTCCATGGCAGGCGGCCTTACCAATGTGGCAGATACGCGAATCACCGTGAAACGGCGGCGTGGATCGGAACAGACGATAACGGTCAAACTGAAGACCGACGACCCGGATACTTCCCTTAACAATAATGTCCAGATTTACCCTGGAGATTTGATCTTAGTGCCACGGGCGGGAATCGTGTATGTGCTGGGCGACGTAAACCGTCCGGGAGGCTTTGTAATGCAGGACAGCGGAAAAATCACACTGCTGCAGGCAATGGCCCAGGCGGGGGGCGCCAACAAAAGCGCTTCGTTGAGTAAAACTGTTCTCATGCGCAGGAATGCGCAAGGCTATGCGACTACCAAGCTGCACGTTGGCAAAATAGAAAAGGGAGAGGCTCCTGACCCGGAACTTCACGCGAACGATATTCTCTTTGTTCCGAACAACCGTTTAAAGAATGCGCTAAGCGGCACCCAAGCCGTTGTCAGTGCGATCGGCAGCGCTTCAATTTATGCCGTCGTCCATTAACGACGGAGGAGCATTGCAACGCCATCGTTTGTCCACCAGCTTGCAACGGCGGATGTGGCAGTATCTGCGGTCTGCCATATTGCGGAACGCGAGCTGGGCGCTGAGTGCGCAAGGCCTGCAGCTTGCCGGCCGCTTTGGTTATTTTGTTATTGCTGCGCGGGTGCTTGGTCCAAAGGAATTCGGCACATTCGTAGCGTGTACCGCACTCATTGAAGCATTGTCGCCGTTCGCCTCTTTCGGCACTGAGAAACTGGTCGTCAAGTATGTAGCCAGGGACCGAAGTCTGTTGCAGCTGTATGTTGGCAACGCACTTGTGGTTACGGTTGGGTGCGGCTTGATCCTGGCTTTGCTTGCCATCTGCATTCGGTCAGCGGTGCTCCCAGCGTCGGCGACCGCGCCCATGCTTGCAGCCGTGGCCCTGGCCGATCTTCTTGGCCGGCAGATTGTAACCATCTGCTCCAATGCATTCGCGGCAATTGAGCAATTCCGAAAGTACACACAACTCCTGGCAGGCTCAACGGCCTTGCGGCTGCTCGGCGCGATTGTTTTGGCTGCTTCCAGTGCCACAGCCCTCAAATGGGCGTATCTGTATGCCGTGTCGACATTGATCGCCGCGGTGATGGGACTCATTGTGGTGACACGATGCTGCGGTTCACCATGCTTCCAACTCAAGCTGGTTGTGCCTTCCATGCGTGAGGGATTTCACTTCTCGACCTCAGCCGCTTCACAATCCGTTTATAACGATATCGATAAAACGATGCTGGCCCGGCTGAGTACCCTGGATGCGGCAGCCATCTACGCAGTCGCTTATCGATTTGTAGATGCGGCCATGCTGCCGGTCAGTTCACTCGCCGCAGCCACGTACCCGGAATTCTTTCGGCGCGGCGTACACGGCGTGACCTCCAGTTTCGCATTCGCATGGAGCATAATTCGACGCTCGGTGGTTTACGGTCTTTTCATTGGTGCCGCACTATTCATCGCCGCAGGCCTTGTGCCGGTCATTATGGGGCAAGGGTACCAGAACAGCATCGTTGCATTACGCTGGCTCTGCGTGCTGCCGGCCATCAAGAGTGTGCACGCGTTTCTTACCGACACCCTGACAGGCGCTGATTATCAGTGGCAAAGGTCCATGGTGCAGATAGTTGTGGCTGGATTCAACATCGTTATCAATCTCTGGACCATTCGCGCATATGCCTGGCGGGGAGCCGCATGGTCCAGCGTGATCACGGATTTGCTCCTCGCGGTTCTGTTGTACCTGGTAATTCGCTCACACCTGCGACGCGAGCAAGCAGAAGCTGATGCAAGGCAAGTGCAGCCCGTGCTTGCCACAGGCGAGGAATAGACCGCGCAATAACGGACAACAGCATCAAGCTGATGATATCTGCTGGCAAAATGGCGATGTTTTATCGGGCAGTGGAACGAGTGTTTGTTTGCCTGCTATTGCTATCGAGTATGGGAGTGGTAGACGGACTGACACGCCCCGAGGCGCCGCGCAGCTCCGGGGATTGGTTCAGTCTGTCCGCTGCAGAGCCACCAGCTCCGCTGATCACTGTGATCTTACAAATCGGTATATATGCCACTGGCGCCGTTCTGGTGGGAAGCCGCTGGCGAACCATGTTACGCTCCATACGCGCCTCGGTGTGGCCGCTTATCTTATTCGTTTGCCTGGCCCCTCTCTCCCTGCTATGGAGCATTGATCCATCGTTGACGCTGAAAAGAAGTGCGCTATTGCTCTTTTTTAGTACTCTCGCGATCTACCTGGGTGAGCGCTATTCGATTGATGAGTTTGCACAAAGGCTCGCCGAGGCACTCTGCGCAATGATCATTGCCGTGATCCTCATGTACTTTGTCTCGCCAGGACACGTGCTTGACCCAAGGTCGGAGCAAGGCGCCTGGATGGGACTATCGGGACACAAGAATACATTCGGTCAGTACATGGCTATCAGCATTGTTGTTCTGCTGCTGGTCCGGTTTCGCCGCTTCGGCTGGGCGCGCTATGCGTTCCTCCTTGCGGCCGCTATTTTGCTGCTCCTCTCACATTCGGTAGCCGCGCTCGCCGATTGCTTACTTACCCTAGGTGCCGTCCTGTTCTTGCGCTTGACCAGGCTCGGGTCTAAAGACTTATTGTTTGTTGTTCTAATATTTGCGGTACTGGCTGCAAGCGCTGCGGCGATTTACCTCACCACCAGCAGCGATTTCGACAGCTTGCGACTGCTCGGACGTGACGCGACTCTGTCAGGACGGACTCGTGTATGGCCTTTGGTGATTCAGGCGATCGCAAAGCGGCCTGTTCTTGGCTATGGATACGGCACTTTCTGGAGTATCTACCAACCCGAAGGCCTGCAGGTATGGCTCGGAGCTGGATTCTTGGTGAGGGCGGCCGACCAGGGCTATCTTGAATTATGTCTCGGCTACGGCCTGGTCGGGCTCATCCTGTTTGGCTGCGTGTTCGTCCATTATCTCGCGATGGCCGTTCGCTACTGCCGATCCAGGCGTGCAGGCATTGCGCTGTGGCCCGTGGCTTATTTGGTCTTTTTCGCACTGAATAACACGACCGAAAGTACGCTGATGCTGTCGTGGCGCTCACTGCCGTGGTTGATGTTCATGGCCCTTGCTACCTCGCTCGCCCTTCATCAGCGGCAGAAGGAAGCGCTCGTGCTTCGCCGCGTGCCCCAGGCAAAGATGGGACTGCCGAACGATTGGCCCGCGTGGCAATCCAGATGGATGTGAGCTGCCAATTGTGATGCAGAAGAATCAGAATCGTCTCGCGGGCAAACGGGCGGGTCTGGTTGTACTTTCACATTACCCGTTTGATCCCCGCCCGCGCCGTACAGCTGATCTGCTCAGGCATTACAACATGAGCGTCGATTACATCTGCTTGGGGGACGGCAAAGCCCCGTCGCACGAGAGGACCAATGGGATAAATGTGTTTCGCGTACCGATCAAACACAAACGTGGCGGCAAGCTTGCGTATGCATGGCAGTATTCGGCATTCATTCTCGCCGCTGGCGCCATTCTTACAGCGCGCTCGTGGCGCCAGCCCTATGACCTCGTTTACATCAACAACATGCCCGACGTTCTCGTAGTGAGCGCATTGCTGCCGAAGGTGTTCGGCGCGAAGGTCATTCTCGACCTGCATGATCCCATGCCCGAACTCATGATGACCATCTTTGGAACGGAGTCAGATAGCAAGAGCATCCGGTTTCTAAAGGTGCTCGAAAAGTGGAGCATGGAGCGTGCGGACCAGATTCTGACTCCCAACATAGCATTCAAGCGCATTTTCGCTGCGCGCAGCTGTCCGGAGGAAAAAATTGCCGTGATTATGAACTCTCCCGATGGAGCGATTTTTCCATTTCGGCCTGTATGCTCGCTCCCGGCACGGAACCTGCATGGCGACCAGCCGTTTGTGGTCATGTATCACGGCACTTTGGTCGAGCGAAATGGCTTGGATGTCGCCGTGGATGCTTTTGGAGACATCCACGCCGATATGCCCACGGCAGAACTGCATATTTATGGCAAGCCGACCCCGTTCTTGGAAAGAGTGATGCAATCGGCGCGCGAGCGTGGTTTACAGCAAAGCGTGCTTTATCTGGGAGAGAAGCCACTGGAGCAGATTGTTGAGGCAATCGACGGCTGTGATGTGGGCGTCGTTCCGAACAATCGCAATGCGTTTACGGATCTCAACATGCCTACTCGCATTTTCGAATATCTATCGCGCGGCAGACCGGTGATTGCTCCACGCACGCCGGGTATTCAGGATTACTTCGACGAGCCCTCGCTCCTATTCTTCGAGCCTGGAATCGCGGAAGATCTTGCGCGAACAATTCAGTTCGTTGCTTGCAATCCTGAAGAGGCATATCGGATCACTAAACGAGGTCAGCAAGTCTACAAAGCGCACTCCTGGGAACAGGAAGGTCATGCGCTGGTACAGGTCGTAGAACAACTTCTGGAGCTCAAAACGACGAACTCTTAAGTTTGTCTCTTAATCGCCAGCTAGAAAGTGCGCTGGTTCCGGATCTGCTCCTGCCGTGTATCTTCATTGGCCGGGTGATCTTTCGCGAAAAGATGAATATGAGCAACGCTCTTCGTATCCTTGCCTGGCCGGCCTTCAAGAACGCCGCGCCTTACACTGTATTGCTGTATAGAAACATGCAAGAGATAGGCGCAACTGTGGAAGAGTTTAGTGCCTGGCGAGTTTTATCGCGCCGGTATGACATTGTGCACTTCCACTGGCCGGAATACTGCGTCAATGGCCGGGGACGATTGGCATCATTATTCTGGAGCTGCGCATTATTTGCAGCAATTTGCTGGGTTCGCATCCGGGGCGGCAAGATTGTCTGGACAGTTCACAATTTGCAGAGTCATCATCAGCAGCACCCGCTTATGGAGCGTTATTTTTGGAAAATATTTACCGCGCTCGTGAATGCCTTCATTAGCCTCTCCGAGACCGGTCTCGAACAGGCGGGTCAGCGTCATCCGGCGCTCCGGACGAAACGCGGATTTGTAATCCCTCACGGCAACATTCGAGACGCGTATCCGGGAATCGACATTTCGCGCGAAGAGGCGCGATCGCGGCTAGGAATCGCTCAAACTGCCAAAGTGGTGGGGTTTTTCGGCTCAGTCGAGAGATATAAAGGAATAACGGAACTGGCGGAGGCATTCTCACCGCTGGACGATCCCCGGGCAGTTCTTTGTGTCGCCGGGAAGAGTTACCTTGACGCTCAGGAACGCAATTATATCGAGCAGATAGCCGCATGCGACTCTCGGGTACTGCTGCATCTCAGATACATCAGGGATTCTGAAGTCGCGTCTTTTATCCGTGCTGCTGACCTTGTCGTGCTACCCTTCCGCGAGATTCTGAACTCCGGCTCTGCCGTACTTGCGCTCGCCCTCGACCGGCCCGTCCTTGTGCCCGAGAAGGGATCAATGCGGAACCTGCAAGAGTTCGCGGGGATTGAGTGGGTCCACTTGTACTCGGGTGAACTGACCCCGATGACCTTGCAGCAACATCTCGACGCTGCGATTGAGAGAGCTGCAAGCCGCGGCCGATGCCGCGCTCTGGAATCCGGGTGGGCAGGACTCGACTGGAAGTATCTGGCGCAACTCACAGTAAATGCGTACCAATCCGTAATTGGCCGAGTACCGCGCTATGCCGCCCAGATCAGGGCATCTGGAAAGTTCGAAGCGTGATAATCAAACTTGTGTTCGCCGGGGCCGCTATTGCCTGCATTATTACGGTCCTGATGAATGAACGATACTTCCACGGGGCTCCGCATGTGGCGCACTCAAGCAGTTCAGGGCTCCCATTGAAATCCGTCGGCGGCATCAGATCGGCTGGCTCAGATCCAACCAATGTCCCACATTTCTCGACCCAGCCTGCCATCGGCGTGTTTGCCGACGGAGGCGGCGGATACACGAGCGCGCAATGCGCCGCTGCTCTCGATGGCCATGCATCATCGCACGTTTATAACGGGCACCCGATCAACCAGGAAACCGTTCCGGAAAACCAGCAGCCGCATTCGCCCGGATCGCCAGCGGATGGCATCATCTCACCTGTCAACCAGACGAAGCCGACTCGGAGCCAGCTCGCGTACTACGCAAGCGATGGTTATCTCTCATCAACAATGAATCCGCCTTATACCTGGATGAAGCTGATAGATGGGCAGTATACCGGAACGACCGAAATGATCATTCGCTGGGCTGCATGCAAATGGGGCATGGACGAAGACATGATCCGTGCGCAGGCGACCGCTGAACATCTCAGCTGGGTGCAGTGGAATGCTTTCGGTGACGAACGCCGCTCTCCAAGCCGGTGCAAAGCCGGCAGGAATTCCGGCCATGACTCAACTAACTTGTGGGACTATCTAATTTCGAATGCTTGTTACCAATCCTGGTCGAATTGGCAGACGAAGGTTGTCTACTCAAGTCCACATCTGGGCGCCTGGACGACATGGCCGGCAATGAACGAAAGCACAGCGTTTGCCGCAGACTACCGTTATGGCTATCAACGCTCGTGTATGAACGGAGATCGATCCGGATTTTTCAAATGGGATGGAAGTGGGCCTGCGTATCTCACCGATGTCGCAAACGCGAAGAGCGATCCTTACAGCGAGTCACCGCATAAGTTCTGGAACCCGGTGACAACCACATATGCCACTAATCTCGAGTACGTTGAGTTCGCTTGTTTGGGCGCCCACTACAGCGGCCACTGGATGGATTCCGACGCACTGTCGTATTTAGACCGGCTGTTAACTCACTGGAAGAAGAAGGACTGGTTGCCGAAATAGAGCCGGGAGCCCAGCGCCACGGCGTGCTCCGGTTATGAAGCTGGATTGGCGCTAATAAAATTGCATTTGGGCCGCGTATTTTTGAGCCCAGATCCCAAAAACATCAAACAACGTTTTCGTGGAGAACAAAAAGCCACCCTCATGGAGGATGGCTGTTTGCTGCCTATTGTTACACCTCATTGCAATGGACACGTTCCCGATGTGTCACAAGCGCCCATAAAAGTAAGTCCTAAAATGCTGGAATTACCGATATTAAGAACAGGGCTGGCTGATTGGAGACGGAAATCCGGAGGAGTACCTGCGGAGTTCATGTAGAGTGGATTGACCTTAAAAACATCGTGAGGTCCAGGAGTGTAAAGATAATTTCCTGTTGTGTTGCACGTGGACTGGGTTGCGCAGACATCATTGTAATCCCAGTTAATCGGTCGGTTCGTGCAACTGTAAGGGTGGTAAAAAGGATTGGGTGTGTCAAGAACGTTGTTGTACACATCCCAGGTGAGCGCCTGCGAACAATCGGTTCCGGTTACGATGCCGCTGCCGCCTCCGTGATATGTGTTGTTGTAGGCGCGGCATAGCATTGTATAGTTTGAAGGCTTGTTAGGATGGGTTTCACACTCAAACCCGTTGGGCACGTTATAGACGACGTTCTCGGCCCATGTGACGCTACTTTGACCGGGAAGATACTCATTGTCTTCAAAAAATGCTGACCCTTGTTGTCCCGGTCCGTGGACAGTATTCTTGTAGATTTTCGCTCCGACAACATCTTTTACATCGATGCACATATGAACCCATCCGTAACAGAGGTTGCCCTGAATGAGCGGCGACCCTGTATCCATCTGGAGCTCCATGCAGTTATGGCCACCGCAGTCGTGGACCGAGTTGTTCAAATACTGTGTGCCATCAGCACTTTGAGTTTGATCAAGGAACATGAGCTGATTCCGGTAATTTCCGTCGTCAAAGGCACCGGATCCTCCCGCATAGGCGCCAGGACCGGTGTTGTGAATGTCAGAGTTCTTCACGACGATTCCGGGGCTTCCCTGATTTCCGGGAGTAGCATAGTTGTGGAAATAGATTCCGTACTGGGTCGTGTTCCGGCATTCAAAACCATTCACTGTGATATAGGCAAATGGAGAAGTCGTACTGCTTCCGCCTCCATTGGCATAAATACATGAGCCAATAGAACTGGACCCGTCGATAATGGGACGATTGCCGGAGCCGTAATTGCCGAAAGTGATGGGATTGGTCTGGGTTCCACGAAGGTTGGAGATCGTCAATTGTTCATTCCAGATGCCGCCCCTCTGAAAGAGGACACAGTCGCCTGCCCTGAGACTTGGTTCGAATGACACGACATGTGCAATGGTTTTCCACGGTGAACTTGTCGAGACGCCATTGTTGCTGTCGTTGCCGGAGTTGGAAACGTAATAACTCGTTCCCGAGCAACTCGTTCCTATCGGGGTCGGAGATGGAGAGGGCGTCGGAGCAGGGGTCGGGGTCGGAGCAGGGGTCGGGGTCGGAGATGGGGTCTGGTTCACACCTGTGCCGCTCAGAGTAACCGCAGGGACCGCAGTCGCTGAGTTCGTGGTGAAGGACAGCGTTCCTGAGTATGCACTCACCGCCATTGGTGAAAATGTGACGTTGTAGGCGGCGGAACTGCCTGGGGCGATACTGGTTGAAGTGGGACCAAATACGGCGAATTGCGACGGCGAAATAGAGACGCCACTAATATTCAGAGTCGCGGTACCCGTATTCGTGATCTTTACGGCTTGGGAGGAACTGCTCGTATTTGTAGCCACTGAACCGAACGCCAGCGAGGTTGGCGTGACGGATCCCTGGGCCGATCCTGGTGTGGGACTACCAACGGTTTCCGTCAAAGTGGCCGATCCATAGATGCCG
>JASLFF010000269.1 GCA_030150795.1 Terriglobales bacterium
ACCAGATCGACCGCGAGGTCCGCGAAGTCAAAAAAGAAAACACGCGCCTGCGCCGCGCGCAACACGCCGCTGAATACCTGGTGGAAGCCATGGAAGCCGAGCTCGATCCGCTGCCGCTCATGAAAGCTGCATTCCGCCGCAACGCCCAGGCCCGACAAGGATGGAAAGTCATGCCGCAATCGCTCCGCTGGCGATACCTGATCTTCATCTTCCGCGGCCGCTATCCGGAAACGCGCGCCCTCTACATCGAGCGGACCATCCTGGATGCCGCCCAATACGCCGGCAGACACACTGGAAACGCCAATCACCCGGACATAGAGACGTAGCACCGCTAAGTCTCAAAATCTATCGCCCATAATCCGGCCTCCTGCTGAACGCTGCCATCCCAAACTTCCCATCAGCGAAAATCCGTGTGATCCGCGTAATCAGCGGTAGGTTTTTTCTGATCGATGAAAATCCGGCCATCCGTGGTAAAGGTTTGCTACCCTTTTTCGGTGAAAAGAATCCTGCTCCTGCTACTCTCTCTGCCACTTCTCGCCCAATCCCCCGTCACTCTCCACCAAACCATCCAGATCGACGGCGCTAACTACCAGGCAATCATTACCAAGCCAGAAACTTCCGGAAAGCATCCTGCCGTCTTCCTGATCGGCGGCCTCGGCTGCTACTCGCTCGACAACCTCAAGCCCGACGATCCATTCTTTCAACTTCTTTCCGGCCTCACCCAGCGCGGATACGTCACCATGCGCGTGGATAAAAACGGTGAAGGCAAAAGTGAAGGCCCGCCCTGTGACAGCCCGCAATCCGACCTGCAGCTCGCCGTCAAGCGCTCACTGGCAGGACTCAACGCTCTCGCCGCCGCAGACTTTGTTGATCGCGACAACATTTTCATCCTGGCCCACTCCATAGGTCCGCTGGAAGGCGTGGTGGTGGCGCAGAAGTTTCCCGTCCGCGGCTTCATCGCCGCTGAAACCATCGGACGCACCTGGATGGAATACACGCTCGAAAACGCGCGTCGCCAAATGTTGATCCTGGGCCACGGCTATGACGAAGCCGACCGTTTTGTCCGCCTGACCGAACGCTGCCAGCACCGCTTCCTCATCGATAAACAGACTCCGGAGCAGGTGGTAAAGACATCGCCCGAGTGCAAAGACTCGGTCAATACCTTCGGTGTCTCCGCCACCTACTTGCAGCAGATCGCCGACCTCGATCTTGCCGTGGAGTGGAAAAAAGTTGATGTGCCAGTGCTCGTCACGTATGGCACTTCCGATCCCGCGACCTGGGCTGAAGAAAGCCGCTACCTCGCTGAAATGATCAACAGCTTCCATCCCGGCCGAGCTACCTACATCGAACTTCCGGGCATGGGGCACGGCCTCGATCTCGTGCCGTCGAAGCGCGCATGGCTGGAAGCGGTACGCAAGCATGAGCACGGCCCATTCGATCGCGAGTTCTTGGATCGCATTGATGCGTGGATCCGCAAAATAATGGCTGAGAAAACACAAAAATAATTTCCTGGTTTTCTCCGTTAGCGCTGTGTGTCCTCAGCCACAGCGTCCAACCGCAGCCACATATTCGCGCCGGTAAAACGCCACTAACTGTATCCAAATCAATAACTTGACCTTTGGCTTACGGCTTGCCTTTAGTCCTATGCTGCCATCGCAGCACAGGGAGATAAGCCATGAATACCACGTCAATCCAGCAGAACCAGATCCAGAGAAGCCTCCTTCCCATGCTCTACACCTGGACGCGCAGCATCGCCTGGACTGTTTTTCTCTCGACGCTCCTTGCCGTCCTCTTCGCTTTGATCTGTGATGGCTGCTCTAGCCACTAAATTCATTGATCTCTTTTCTTCCGACAGAACGCCACGAGAATTGGTAGAACTAACGCCCACTTGCTTTCCGTCCTTTGCGTCTGTTGCGATCCACGCCTGTCTGAATGCTGACGATTGATTGCCGGCTTGCTAAGAAAAATAGGCCAGGCTCTTTTCAGAACCTGGCCTGGGCTTCACCGCTATTTCTTGCCACTTGTCGCCTCCCTTACTGCTGAGGATTGCTTGCCGTTGGCGCAGCCGGCTCGCTGGTAGCTACCACCGGGACTGGATCAGACTTGATCTTTACTGTGGTCAAGATCCGTTCCAGTTTGTCGAAGACCTGCAGATGGTCTGCCGGCTTTGTGGTTCCCGGAGCGTCTTCCACTCCCAGCGCAAATTCATAGCATGCGCCATTTTCAAAGTGATGGTAGTAGCGCGCCTCGCTCTGGTCGGTAAAACTTTCCGTCTTGGCGAACTCCACACCAAGAATGTTGGTTTTGGCCGGCACAATCGAGTCATCGTCGGCGTCCACCGGAGGATTGGTAGAGGTTTCCGCGTTGGTTGAGGCTTCAGCCAGTTCCGGCACAGAGGCAAACTTGCTGCACTGCTCCGCCGTCACGCCTTTGTTCACGCTCGTCTTAAAGTATGACGAGGCGCGCGTTCCCGGCAGCACCAGCGTGGTCAGCGTTTCTCCGCCTGGATCGGCAAAGTTCATCGTCACCGGATCAGGCCATGCTGAATCCTTATTGTCCGCGTCCGGGGTCAGCATGGTGTAGGTCTTGGGATAGCGGAACGAAATACCGTATGTGCTGTTTTTATAGGTTGCCGTGGAAACGCGTTTGATCGCTTTCTTCTTCTCGATCACCGCTTCAACTTTCTTTTCCAGTTGGTCTACCGGCTGGCTTGTCGCCGCCATCGGGCTTGTCGTGTTCGGCCCGGAAGCATTCTGGCTTGCAGGATTCGCTTGGGCGTTCTTGTTGCCGGCTTTTGAACAGCCGTTAAAGTCGAGCACCACCATCAGCGCCAGCACCGCGGTTGCCGCTGCGGTGGCTGCGCCGCCAATCATCCGTGCCCGCTTGGTTGAACTGCTATCGATTGGAGTTGCGTTGAAAAATTTCAGGTTTGCCATGTTTGTTCACCTCCGCCGCCTTGGGGCAGCACTCTTCTCTATGGCACGGAGGCGGCCATTCACAAATCCATTGATTCTGCGCGATTTAAGTGAGAAGCAAAACTGCGGTCTACGTGGCGGCCAAAACACAATGTGTGCAGCCAGACACGAACCGCAGCCAAGGTCCGGCCCAAATTAGAGCTGGTTGAGCGAGGTCTCTATTCGTTATGGGAGTACTTGTCCCAGAGCTTGTGCGCGCTCAACAGCTCGTGCGACCTGGGGAGCGTAGGTTCTCAACCCTGCGATTGGCAGTAGGCCGTCTCGGTAGTGTTCGTAATAGAGACGACGTGCTCTGCGGACTTTATGTCCATTTCGAAGCCTGAGACGCTCAATCGTAAATTGCGCTTTTGTACGAATGTCGGCTGGAACAAGATCTGTGAGTACCAATTGGAATGATGGAAAAATAACCTCGAACCACTCATCATTGACTTCAAACGGATCAAGCACGTGATCGTCCAAGTTTTTCTTGCTGCTGTTGACCGATCCCGAAGCAAAACGATAATTGCTCCATTCATAAGCTAAATTGCGGTGATTCTTGCAGCTTAAGTAATGATCCACAGTTCCGTCTGCATCCCACATTGCGCGATAACCGCACCGATTTGCAAATGCGTGTGCAAGATCGGGCAGGAATTGTGACCATAGATCGATGGGCCGCCCTGTTGCGTTTTCTGCCAGCCAAGTGGTACCAGGCTGTCGGGTCCTGTTATAGAAGTGCTCTGGTTCAGGCAACCGCTCCACTCGTATCATGACCGGGAAACGCTTGCGGGTGGACGGTCTGCTCCAATCCAGTTCACCCAATATGGATCGTCGCCTGCCAGAGTCCGCCGCAGTTCCACCTCGATTGCTTCCCGCGTACGTAAGTCGGGTGGCAGTTGATCTATAAGACCCGCCATAAAGTCATCCGCCGCTTTCATGGCGCGCTCGGCTTCCGTACTGTACCCTGTGCTCAGGTCAAACATGTCACTGGTAAGCCAACTGATGACATCCCCCTGTTTGGCCCAGGGAATCTCTTCAACCTGGACTTGTTGTTGCTCTGTGAGTTTCAAATTGAACAGCCTGTCAGTTGCCGCATTGAAGTGAGTTTCAATCGACGCTAGAACCAGAGGTGCATGCGTCGTCACAATTGCTTGAATGGTTATGTCTTCATTGGATAACAAAATGTTCTGAACCGCCTCAAGGACCGCCGGGAGGAGTCGCCGCTGCCATTGTGGATGTAAATGGGCCTCGACCTCGTCAAGCAAGACAATGACTCGATGTGCCACTGTATCTCCAGTTAGTTTGGCAGCTCGGTTGTGTTCAGTCCAGGCCCATACCAGAATATATGCCAAGGAAAGAATCCGCCTCATGCCAGCGGAGATTTGAGTGATCGGCACTTCCCCGTATGGCAAACGCAAAGTCGGAACTTCACGACTGTCCAATATGGACACCTTCCTCGATGTACCCGGGAGTAATCGTTCATTTTGATTCGGCGAAAGGCGGTCTAGAACGCGCTCAAGCAACCTGAAGTCTCCATTGCTTTTCAAGCGCCACGTCTCCCAGTCTTCAATTAGGCCGCGACAAACGACGGTTCCATCGGAAAGCCTCAATCCTTCCCAAAGACTTTGGCCGTCAAAGTCAAACTTGTCGGGACGAGACTCATACTGAACCGGAGATTCACCTCCGCGCCAATAATTCCGCGCAGGATCCCACACGGAAAAACCACCATCGACGCGAGCGTAAATAATCAAGCCTGGCATTGGGGGGCGGCGTTGTGGCAGTTTCCATTGCTGCTCCTTCCTGTCGAAGCCGCAAGTCACTGGGGCATTCGGGCCACCTTTGCCGTGAACGTGATAGGTGATTGATGCTCCAAGTTGCGGCGGAGGAATAATGACGCGATCGCCAGCCCAGGTTCGTGTCAAAGCAAACCAGGCGCTGTCGAGGACGAAGGTTTTGCCGACACCATTATCGCCGGTAATGATGTTCAATCGCGAACCAAACTCAAACGTCAATTTCGGCGCGAGACCCATATTGTCGAGAGTTAATTGCTCTAACATGCCAATGTGATGATAAGACGTAGCTACCGCGCAAACAAGCGCGCAATAGCCCAACAACGTTATAAGAAGAACACCGCAAAATCAGGGAAGGCGGGTTGTGAGGTGGAAAATAGAGTCTCGGAATATTCACGTGCCGTGTGTAAAGCAGGCATCTAGCCAAGGGCTTTGATTCGACGTGCTTGGTCTGATTGTTTTTCCCACACTGCGCTTTCTGCCGAGCAGTTAGCGAAAGTGTGACTTCCCCCTCATGATCGACTGCTTTTGTTTGTCATTGTGAGGGGGATTCCTATTTTTCTTTCGTCCACACCACGTCTTCATTGTTCCTGCGGTCGATGAGCATCGTCACCTTGCCGTCATCGCCGTGACCAAACAGCGTGCGGCCTTCCACGCCTTTGCGAAAGAAAATATCGCTGGCTTCCGGGATGAGTTCTTCTCTTGGGCGTCCATTGTGCGTTGCGTAAAGATGGCCGTCTTCCGTGGAGATCGTCATCGTCCGTTCCGGTCCCAGCTTGTACGTTC
Source organism: Terriglobales bacterium (assembly GCA_030150795.1). The sequence goes on from JASLFF010000269.1 coordinate 5,528, forward strand.
CGACGTAATCTTCAAACTTGCTTGTATCCGCCTTGCCCGGTGCCGGGTCTTCATAGTATCGATGCACCTGTGTGGCAATGATCTGCCATTTGCCGGTCCGATACATCCACGTGTCAATCTCATGATAGCGGGCAGACAATTTCTGGCCGAAAACAATCTCCGTTTCATCAAGATCGTAGCTGAGGATCGCCGTATCGCCCACAATACGGCTTTGCGGCTGAACAATCTTAATGGTTCCTGAGTACCCTGGCGGCAGCGGCGCCACATCTTTCAGCAGTGCCGCTTTATCCATATTTCTGCCTTTTTCATCGGAGAACAAGACGTCATCGGCATAGTATTTTTTGAATGGCGACTGGTCGCCGACGGCCACAGCATCAAAAAGCTCCTGCGTGTTCCGCACCAGCTCGTCCTGGGTGATCGCGGCTTGTTTAGTCCATCCGCCCAGGATCAAAGCAACCCCAAGCAACACTGCCATCCATGCAGAATATCTGCGCTTCATCCGCAATCTCCTGATTTACTTCTGGGGCAAACTGTTCTTCACCACCTGGCCGCCCTTCATCACAAATTGGACGTGCTCCAGTTGGGTAACGTCAACCAGCGGATCACCCGCAACAGCGATAATGTCAGCCAGTTTTCCGGGCTCAACTGCGCCAATGCGGTCCAACTTCTTTGATCCTGTCGTTCTCTACCAGCAACCCCGCGTTTATCAAATATTTTCCCGTTCGGACATCGAGGATTCGTGCAGCCTTCAGCAGAATGCTCTTCGCATGGGGTTCCGCCGTTTGAGCGCAGGCAGCTACGCTGCACAAAGTAAGAAGCGTCAGGACCGTCATTTTTTTTGTCATGTAGTCTCCTTGATCCAGAATTTTGACACCGGCAGGCCTACTTCGGGCAGGGATGGGACAGAACGCACTTTGATACGCGCTGATGGTTTCGGCAACTCCGCCCCGGGCAGCTTACATTTTTTGTGATCGATTCTAACCAATTTACTGAAACGTCCGGACTGCTACTGCCACTAGTCCTAGAGTAAGCTTCCGGGAGAAGCTCCGCTCTTTTTGTGCTGCTCTCAAAAAAATTTATTGCACCCTGCACAATATCCGGCTTGTCTAACCGTCAGATAACTAAACGGGCCCGGATTAAAACCGTTCTGCACCTTTTTACGTACGTTGACCAGGATGAGGGAGTTTTTAGATGTTCCGTAGTAAAAATAAACAGAAAGCCATTGAACGGGTTACCGAATATACCAGCTGCAAAGATTTTCAGCGCATTTTCACTGAAGACATGGTTGGGCTGCACCGTCTCGCCTTTTTGCTGACTGCGGACCGCGCAAAGGCCGAACAATGCTTTGTGGCTGGCCTGGAAGATAGCATCCACGGCAACCCTGTCTTCCGGCAATGGGCGCGCGCATGGAGCAAACGGGCCATTATTCAGAGTGCTATCAAAGCTGTTGGACCAATGCCTGTACGCCATGGTGCAATCCCGGAAACTGCTGAAGCGCATTGGCAGAACGGGGATGATGTTGAGAGCATTGCCGCCGTTGTGGCTTCCTGGGAGCCATTTGAAAGGTTTGTATTCGTAATGGCGGTGTTGGAAGGCTATGGGCTGCGCGAGTGTGCTGCTTTGCTGGCTTGCCCTGTGCAGGATGTGATAGCTGCAAAGTCATTGGCCTTGCAGCATCTGGCGGCCCAATCAGGCACGGAGGTCATTTCTCCGGATCGCGAGTACGTTCGCCGCAACAAAGGCTTTGCTCGGGCCCAGGTGGCGTAAGGTCCATTGTTGGCGGATGTCAACGAAGTAGAATGGTGTCGCTGATCACCATTTTTGTTGTGGGCGCCCGTGCAATCATTGCGTGAAAGCTATAAGACCGGATACTGCGCGACATCCTGCCCTTAACTCTAAACGTTGCACCGGCGCCCTCAACTTCTTAAAACTACATGGCCGGGTTCATGCTATGAAAATCAACTGCTGTCATTCAGTTATGAATGTGGATCCCCGGCTGCTACAAATATCAAATATTCGTCCAGGATGCTGAAGGCGAACCGCACCAGTATTTACGCCAGGGAAAGCAATATATATCCCGCGCCACTCCATATGACGAAAACGGCAGCCGTGAGCGCCAGCCGGAATGAAAAACTATCAAGAATGCGATTATTTTTGCCGTCAAACATATGAGCTCCTGAAAAACTTGAAGTTTCAATTTGGGAATCCCAGCTTTTGTGCTGTTGTTCCCTGTCGTTAGTAATCGCACATGCCATGCCAAACGCGGCGTGTCATGTAAATGATTGAATCTAAGAAGAGATGTCAGGATAGGATTGCTGGGCCGGTTCCAACCGGGTGTTCGCTTTCGGCATCGCACTGTTCGCGAATGAACACTAGCGCAAGCCCCGTATTTATTGGCGATTTCACTGCTGACCTTTTGGGGCCATAGCCGTCTAACCGGTACAACATTAAATTTTTCTTTTATACAAAAGTGGTCA
>JASLFF010000274.1 GCA_030150795.1 Terriglobales bacterium
GCCTGCGCCATAACAAGAACGTTCCTGACACCATCCGCAAAGTGGCGGCCAAACTGTATACGGAGAAGGCGACCCGAGGTGGAGCAAAGAAAGAGTAGCTGCTGCCCAGCTATGGCGATTGTGATGGCCGTCAATGACAAACCTTTGGGCTCATGACAGGCTTCTCATAAAAATGCTGTTCTTACGGAGAGTTTATTTTGGAGACCACCAAGACAAATGGAACGGATGAGATCGGCGAGCTGCTAAAGCGTACGAAGACGATCGCCGTAGTGGGCCTTTCAGACAGCCCGCTGCGCCCAAGCTATGGCGTGAGCGCTTATATGCAGAGCCATGGCTACAGGATTATTCCAGTAAACCCATCGATTAAGGGCTCGCTAGGTGAAAAGGCGGTTGCATCCCTGGCCGAGATAGAAGAAAGAATCGACATGGTGGACGTGTTTCGGCGTTCCGAGTATGTTCCCGAGTTGGTGGATGAAGCGATCCGGCTGAAAGTTCCGGCAATCTGGCTACAGGAAGATGTCATCCATGAAGAGGCAGCAGAGAAGGCACGCAAAGCCGGAATTTTTGTGGTGATGGATAAATGCATTCTGAAGGAGCACCGGAGAAGGTTTAGTTAGTCCATGCCCAACCCACCACGGAGATACGGAGGCGCCAAGAAGAAGGGGCCAAGCAGCAGCCCCGAGGTTATCGTGCAAAATAGTTCCGGTTGGCGTCGTCAAAACGCCCCGATTGCATACAGCATTTCTTGAAATTTGCGTCCTGAGCCGCACGGGCAGAGATCGTTTCTTCCAAGCTTTTCCCGAAGGTCTTTCATGCCGCCACGAAGCGTTCTGAAAGCCGCGTTTTACATGAGTTTCAGAAGCGAAAGCCGCGCCGGCGCTTGCTGCTGGGGACGAAGTGTGGCTGGTCTTCCAATTGGCATTTCACGATAGTTTCTCCCTGGCAATGAATTGGCGCCCGCCACATCACGCGAAAGGGAGCTACGCAGTCAGTATAGCGCAGGCGCTGGACGGGGCCGCGCACTCACTATCTCCGCTTTACCAAAGTGCTCGCCATTATGTCATGGAGGCCCTGCTTCTTTTCGGTGAAGCCCGCCATCATGTATCCAATGCCAAGGATGAAGCCGGAGATGATCTTGCCGAAGTGCCTGCCGGTGGCTTGTCCGAACGAGATTCGGCGTCCTTGCAGGTCCGTGACGTAGATGTTCAGTGCGCGCTTGCCAAGCGTCGCCTGGTGTTCCGAACTCTCCTGCAGCGCAAAATAAAGCCAAATGCCCACGATGTTGATGACAATGCCCAAAATCGGGAGCAGGGACAGAATACCCAGCGGAATAAACAGGATCAATAGATCCAGCAAGTACGCTCCAACGCGCATCCAAAAGCCGGCGTAAGGCAGAGCACCGGTGGCGATGTAACCCGGCGGCTGAGAGTAGGCCTGTGGTATTGCCGGAGGAACTGCGGACATTGCCATTGGCTGTGGAGGTGGCGCAGCCATCGCCGAAGCTGCGGTGGACATCGCCATAGGTTGGGGAGGCGGCGGAGCCGTTGAGGGTGCTGCCGCAGCCATTGCACCCGGCTGAGAAGGTACGGGGGCAGCTACAGACGCCGTGACGTTTCCGCACTTGGAACAGAACCGCGCCTGGGCGTCAAGTTGGGTTCCGCATTGACTGCAGTAAATTGAATCGGCCATGGCGCGATACTATAGCCCTGATGTGGTTCCATGTAAAGATCGTTTGCAGGAGTTTCCGGATATTCCGCTATTATTTGCGCGAACAGAGTGTCCCACGCTTTACTCACATGGCTTTACCGCAGATTGGCAGCGTTATTTCGGGTTCTCCGCTTCCTTGCTTTTTAGTGGCTTTTTTTAGTGTGCAAAGGTTTTGCCTTTTTCTTGACTTCCTTGCTTTCTGCTCGGCGCAGCTCTTCTTTCCGCTGCCTGATCTCCTCCATCCTCTGCGCCAGCAGCTTTTCTCTTCCTTCCTGTGTGGGATGGTAATAGTCGCGGCCGCGCAGATTGTCCGGCATGCACTCCATGTCTGCGACTTTTTCGTCAAGATCGTGCGCGTACTGGTAACCCTTGCCGTAGCCGACCTGCTTCATCAATTTTGTTACGGCGTTGCGGATGTGGAGCGGAACGGGCTCGGCGGCTGTCTTTTCTACGTCTTCCATGACCGAGCCATAGGCGGTGTAAAGCGCATTCGATTTGGGCGCGAGCGCCAGATAGACCACAGCTTGCGCCAGAGCCAGCCCGCCTTCCGGCATTCCCAGAAAATCAATGGCATCTTTGGCTGAGAGGCATAGATTCAGCGCTTCCGGCGCGGCCAGGCCGATATCCTCAGAAGCCATACGGACCACGCGGCGCGCGATGTACAGAGGGTCCTCGCCAGATTCAAGCATGCGGACGAGCCAGTAAAGAGAAGCGTCGGCATCACTGTTGCGGACGGATTTGTGCAGCGCGGAAATCAGGTTGTAGTGCTCTTCTCCTGACTTGTCATAGAGCAGGACGCGCTTCTGCAACGTGTCTTTAATAATCTGTTCGGTGATCTCGCCGCTGTTTCCGGCGGTAGCGGCGGCGACTTCAAGCACGTTGTAAGCGGAGCGGGCATCGCCGCTGGTGTAAGCGGCGATCTGTTGCAGAACTTCGTCGGCAGCGCGCAGGTTCATTTTGCCCAGGCCGCGGTCCTGATCTTCCAGCGCACGCCGTAGCAGCACGACGATTTGCTCTTCAGTGAGTTGATTCAGGATGTAAACGCGGCAGCGCGAGAGCAAAGCGCCGTTGATCTCAAACGAAGGATTTTCCGTGGTCGCGCCGATCAGCCGGATATTGCCGCGCTCAACGTGGGGCAAAAATGCGTCCTGCTGGGCACGATTGAAACGGTGAATTTCATCGATGAACAAAATGGTTCGTGTGCCGTAAGCGCGAGCTTTTTCGGCGTCCGCCATTACCTGCTTGATCTCTTTGATTCCGGAAAGCACAGCAGAGAACTCGATGAACTCAGCTTTCGTCACGTGCGCAATGATTTGCGCCAGCGTGGTCTTGCCGGTGCCGGGAGGTCCCCAGAAGATGATGGAG
>JASLFF010000317.1 GCA_030150795.1 Terriglobales bacterium
AGGTTGATCGTCTCTCCTAGTGCGCTCAGGAGGATTATCGACGTCAGAATGGAAAGTGGAATTGAGATGGCAATGATAAGCGTGCTGCGCCAGCTGCCCAGGAAAAGAAGAATCATCATCGCCGTAAGGCAGGCTGCGATCAGCGCCTCGCGCACCACGCCGGTAATCGCGCCCCGGACAAAAACGGACTGGTCCGCCAGCGGCTTAATTTGCAGGTCCCGCGGGAGTGTGTTCTTTATGCCGGGCAACAGGTTTTTGATATTGCTGATGATATCGAGCGTTGAAGCGGTGCCGTTCTTCTGGATTGTCATCAGCGTAGAGCGCCGGCCATCAACGCGCACGATATTGGTTTGCGGCGGGAAGCCGTCGCGCACGAAGGCAACGTCATGGATGTAAATCGTGTTAGTTCCAACGGTCTTGATCGGAAGATCGTTCAACCCTTTGATCGTGGTTGGACTGCCATTCATGTCCACGTTGTATTCATAGGTCCCGATTTTGGCCGTTCCGGCAGGCAAGATGAGATTTTGCGCGCTGATGGCGTTCACCACATCCAGCGGAGAAAGTCCGTTGGCCTGGAGTGCATTGGTGTTCAAATCCACTTGGACCTGCCGTTGTTTGCCGCCGTAGGGATACGGGATCGCCGCGCCCGGCACTGACGTGAGCTGGGGCCGGATGAAATTCAGACCGTAGTCATTCAACTGTTGCTCAGAAAGCGTGGGGCTGGAGAGCGCGAGTTGCAGGATCGGAACGCTGGAAGCGCTATAGGTGATGATGAGCGGCGGCGTCGTTCCCAAAGGCAGTACCTTGAGCTGAGTTTGCGACTGGCCCGCGATCTGCGCTATGGCTGTACTGATATCGGCGCCTGGATGAAAGAAGACCTTAATAACCGCTACGCCGTTCAATGATTGCGACTCTATATGCTCGATATTGTTGACGACGGTTGTGAGATTGCGCTCCTGAATGGTGACAATTCGGTTCGCCATTTCTGAGGGAGCGAGTCCGGTGAAATTCCAAATGATGCTCACCACCGGAATATTGATATTCGGAAAAATATCTGTAGGCGTGCGAAGCGCGGAAAGCGTTCCCAGAATCAAAATCAGAATGGCCAGCACCACAAATGTGTAGGGCCGCCTGAGCGCGAGTCGAACTATCCACATAAATTACCTCTGGGTGACCGTCAGGTCTGGTTCTTTTACGGTCACTCATGTGAATTGCACTTGAGTGGCCAACCGGTCACTAGGGTCTGGATCACTCCAAGTGATTGAATAGAGGAACCGTTTCAGAGTTGTGATCTGGCCAGTGCATGAAAGCGTCACTGAAGCTCGACAACCGCGTCGAAATATCGACGTTTAGTACTGGTGGAGGGCCCTGAACGGCGATGGCACCTCGAACAGCGGCCGGGGACTCTGGATGCAACCACAAAACCTAAGGCTGTTAGTCGAGCCCACCTCAAGGAAGAATTCCGCAACAGGAACTATAAGCAGTTGGGAAGCTGCGGGTGAGCGAAGGACACAGTAATGTACGCACCAGAAAAAAACAGCGGCGGATTTTGCTGCAATTGCCTTTGCCGGCCCAACCCGCGCGTGAGCAGATCTTGCCCGAGGAAGATTGTGGAGGTGATTTGAGGTTAGATCTTTGACAGGCTCTTTTTTACACCGTGCCCTGTCTTCTCGGCTACCGTTTTCGTGCCCTTTGCAGTCGCCGTGGCCGCTTTCCCCGTCTCTTTAGCCGTGACCTGGGCCCCTTTCTCTGTCCCTTTTAGGGCCTTTTCTGAGCCACGAGCGGTCTCGGTTGCAACTTTATCGCTGCCATGCACCGTTGCCTTGGTTGCTTTCACTGTACCGTGAGCGGTTTTTTGCGCTGCTTTTTCGGTAACCCGTCCGGTATCTTTTGCCGCCTTGCCAACATCGGAAAACACATCCTGTGTAAACCCGAATGTGCCCAACATAAGAACTGTCATGAAGACCGTCAACAATTTAACTTTCATTTCTATTTCTCCTTTGTAGTCACTGCAATATAAGTAGTTACTTCCAATCGTGCCGCCATCCAGGTCAGCCCGTCGCTACCTCCGGGTGAGTTGCTGAAATGGCTGGAATAACTGAAACTTCTTCCATCCGACGCAAGACAGCCGAAAAATCTTCTTCGGTACTGTTTGCAAGCTCATCTGAATTGACGCGGAATGCCGCTTCTGTCGCCGGCATGGGGACGTGCTCTTGTGCGGCCGCCTTCAGGATTAACTGGAAATCTTTGTTCATCAGCCGCAACGGAAATTGCGGACTGTAGTCGTTTCTAGCTGCCCTTGCCAGCTTACCCATATGGGCCGGAGCGATTAGCGCCGTGTGCGAGAGGACTTCGAGCAAGCGCTCACGATCCAGACCGGCTTTCTCCCCAAGCACCACCGCTTCAGCGATTGCCTGCATGCCAATGCCGAGCAGCGTATTGACCACCAGCTTCATGGCCGTTCCAGAGCCAGTACCGCCCAGCAGGAAGTATTGTTTTGCGATCGCCTGGAATATGGGCTCAGCAGCGCGGAACAATTCCGGGTTGCCGCCGGCCAGCAAAGTCAGAATGCCTTCTTCCGCGGCAGGAGTGCTGCCTGAGATGGCAACGTCCAACACGTCAATGCCATGTCCGGCGCCGAGCCTGTGCAGTTCGCGTGAGCTTTCCGGGGAGATGGTGCTCATTTCCAGCACCACGGTTCCTGGACGTGCTCCGGCAAACACGCCTTCCGCCGCGGTATAAACGCTGTGGACTATTTGGTCGTTGATCAGGCAGGAGATAACCACGTCAACGGCGCGGGCCAGCTCAGCAATGCTTCTGGCAACCGTACTGCCCTGAGCGACGAGAGGCTCTGCCTTCGCAGGATCCACGTCATAGACGCAGACCTGATAGTCGTGTTCAAGCAGCCGTTGTGCGATGCGGCTTCCCATATTGCCCAGACCAATGAATCCAATTTTCATCTGACTTGCTGTAAGAGATTTCATGCGCCTCCTTAAATGCCTTTAAAGCCTTGCTCGTTTCAGCCGCTATGAAGCGTCGGCTTATGATCCGAATTCCGGGATCTCTGCCAGCACAAGAGCGGCAGAGATCAGGAGAGTTAAAGCCTTCCTGGTGAATGTAATGATCGAATGCTCCTTCAGAACCGGGCCCGTCTTGTGAACTCGCGGGCCCTGCTTGCGAAGGTTGTGCTCCTGTGAAGACATGCATCACCTGTGCGCTACCTCTTTGCGCTCTGTTTGTTTCCTTCAGGAGGAAAGTGCTTGAACATTTTGTCCACGCCCTTGTTGAGGGTCTTGATGTTTTTGTCAGAACTGCTGGAAAGCGTGTCACTGGACGAGCCCCGCCAGACCAGCTCTTTTGACTGCGTGTTGAACAGGTCTACT
>JASLFF010000394.1 GCA_030150795.1 Terriglobales bacterium
TCTGGGAGTGCGTAAGCCCATTGTTTATGGAATCATCGGAGTGCTGGTATGGTTCGCAGTGCTCAAATCGGGCGTGCATGCCACCATTGCAGGTGTGCTCATGGCATTTACCATTCCCGCAAGCTCGCCAACGCACCGGTCTGCGTTTCTGCGCTCCAGTCGTTCTCTACTTGAGAGAATTGAAGCAGCCGAAGAACACTCTACTGAAGAGCACGATGCCTTTCATGAGTTGGAGTCGCGGAGCGCATGCATGCAGTCACCACTGCATCGGATCGAGCATAGCATTCAACCCTGGATAAGTTTTCTCATCATGCCGCTTTTCGCCCTGGCAAATGCTGGAGTCCACATTGGTGGAAGTTTCTCTGAAATTCTGACCAGCCGAGCCATGCTCGCGGTTGCGCTTGGGCTGCTGCTTGGTAAACCTCTGGGGATCACTGCATTCGCCTGGTTCGGAACAAGATTGGGGCTTGCCACGCGCCCGCCTCAAGTGAATTGGAGGCAGATCTTCGGAGCAAGCTGCTTGTGCGGGATTGGATTCACCATGTCATTGTTCATCGCCGGCCTGGCTTTCGGAAAAAGCGAATTGCTCGAGTTGGCCAAGATCGGCATCCTTACTGGATCGATACTGGCCGGCATTGCCGGCGCCGTGATATTAGGACGGGCGCAAACTATGCGCGAGCGCGAGTAAATTCTGTGGCACAACGCGAATGGCGCCTCCACGCGGGCTATCAAGGTCTGATATCAGGAAGAAAGCTATCGCAACCGCCACCGGCAGAATCATAAACAAACGCCAACCGGTTCGGTGCGCGCTGTAACCGATGAGGGCATTGCAGCAAATTGCGATTGTCAACATCAGCGCCCACGCTGATATTGGAATGCGGTTCCACCATGCGGCCTGAGTGTAGCCCTGCGAATTCAGCACATCATTCATGCCTGTAACGGTCAGGACAATCACAGCTGTGGGCTCTTCTCTGCGCGACTGGAGGGCCGACCATAGCTCATTTTGCAGCGTAGCTGTATCTGCATTGATTTTCGCAAGCCTGCTCTCTTGACGGGTCGCATAAAACAATATGCGCTGATCGAGATACGCTTTCAGTAACTCGCGTATCTTCGATGCGTCCCCGGAAAGCAGGCCGATCCGCAGGTACTCGGTGCCAATTGCGTTAGCCTCTGCTTCTTCGTAGAGCTTGCGCTGGTCATAGCGGTTAATGGCCATTGAGAAACTAAAACCAATAAGGAGCCCTAAGAGGGTCAGTGTAGCTCCCAGTACGATCCCAAAATCTTCCCGTTGATCCTCATTTAACGGGTGTATTTTGGCGCGGAGAAAACTGCCGCCCTCGGCCGCAAGAAATAGTACGACGAAGGAGAAAACGAATATAAAAATTGGAAATTCCATTGGGTCCATTGTGTGCAAGCTTTCTCAAATGCCTGGAGTTGCTGTGCTTCAGCCCGAGGCGACGGTCTTTTTTATTGTCTGAGCGTTCGATATTGGGGGGATTCCCTCCTTTGAAAGCGAATCGATGCTTCGAACATGCAAGTCTCTCTGTGGATAGGGAATTTCAATTCCGGCGTTACGGAAGGACTCAAGAATCGCCATGCTAATCTGGCTTTTCAATTCGAACCAAACAGACTGGGCGGCCCAAAATCTGAGTTCAACATTCAGCGAGCTCTCACCGAATCCAAGAAACAATGTTTCCGGCCGCGGATGGGCGAGAACATGTGGGTTCGACGTGGCAATTTCCATGAGGAGTTTGAGCGCCAGTGCTGGATCTGTACCGTAGGAGATCCTGACCGGTATTTCGACCAGACGCCGAGTCGAAGACAAAGTCCAATTGGTGACCTGGTTGGAAAGAAGGTCGCTGTTGGGGAGAATCACCTCCGCGCCCTGAACAGTCAGGACCGTACTGGATCGAGCTCCAATGCGCCTTACTATGCCGGAAATTCCGCCAATCTCAACCGTATCTCCAATCCGAATTGGACGCTCCAATAAAATGATGAGGCCAGAAGCAAAGTTGTTCACGATGTTCTGCAAGCCGAAGCCGACACCGAGGCCCAGCGCTCCAGTGATCACGGTGAATTTATTAAGCTCCAATCCCGTATTCGCCAAACCGGCAAAGAACAACGCTCCCAGCAACACATAGTATGTGAAGCGTGAGATCGCATAGGCCATTCCGCCTCGTAACGTGAGTCTGGGAAGCAGGATCTTTCCCAGGATGAAACTTGCGATATTGGCAATGGCATAGCCAAAGAACAGGAACAGGAACAAATTCAGTGTTCCGCCCAGCGTGACTTGGCTTTTTCCAAAGCTGATGGGGTGCTGCAGCATGCTTTGCAGAGTGCTCACCACATTGCTGCGGACGGTCAAAAGGTATAGATCAACATCAAGCCACAGGAGGCAGGCGAAAACGACCAGTAGCCGCCATGTCCACCGTTCAATCACGCCGCCCTGAACGTCGGGCAGGCCCTGAAACCACGCGCTGCTCACGGCGATAGTGACGCCGAGATGCAGGACGCGAACCGTGGTATAGAGAAACGCGAATGCGAAGGCCGAAAACACCGTGCCCACCCCAAGAACCTGTGCCAGGGATACAAAGCCAATAACGTTGGCAATGACGGAAACCGCCAGCAGACATAGTCCAATAGTGTTTGCGGCGAACACGAATTTGAGACGCCAGGCAGAGACCGATTGGATTTTCAGGCGGGCGGGACGAGTCAACCAAATGAAAACCACGAGGGCAAGAAAAATGATGAAAGCGAATAGTTCGCGCCCAAAGGCTGATCCAAACTGAAGAACCTGATGCGCCAACACGGACACATAAAAAACGCATAGCGTATATACAACTTTCCGCACTGCCGGCGGAGCGAGCCTTGGGAGTAATCGCAAGACCGGAGCAACACAGAGAAGACAAATAACAAATGAGACCCCGGTTGGGGCCGAGGCAAGCGTTCCAATGATTGGAAGTAACGCTACAAGCATCGCGACTGAAAAGGGTCGGAGGAAAATCCTTACCTGGTCAATGATCACGTCGTTTTTGTCTTCTGATGCCGCATAATTTCTTAGCCGAAAGGCTACGAGAAGCGCGAATACATAGATTGGGACCATGCCCAGGAGCAAAGGCTTCTGCGCGCGCAGGAACTCCCGTATCCCTGCGAATCCACGACTGGCCGACAACCGAATTGCCGTGCTTAAAGGCTGGTTTGGAAGATCTCGCCGCCGATATTGCCATAAAGGCCCGCTGTCTCTTTCGAACAGGCCGTCGCGCAACCGCTCCTGCGCCTCGTCCAGTTTTCGCAGCACAGCGGAGAGTTCACGGTCCTGCTCGGAAATATGATTTTGCAAGGTCAGAATCAGGTTTAGCCGCTCCTGGGCCTCCGAGCGTAACTTTTGTATCGCTTCGAGCTCTTGCTCTACGCGTCCTGCTACCACTTCAAGTCCGGCTGCTTCACGGACCTGCTCTGCTGTGGTCGCCCATCGCGCCTGCTCCTTATCAAGCCATTGCATCATTTCTTCAATATCCGCGGCGCGGATCGTCAACAGTTTACGTTTGCCGGCGTATTCTTCTTCCAATGCTCTCCAGTACCGGCCCTCCTGCTGAAGTTGCATCCTATTGGGAGTTCCGGTGAGTAAATCTTCCAACTGACTTGCTCTCCGGCTTATTTCGTCAGAGCGTGCTTCCGCTTCAAGACCCTCAACCTGTCGATCCGGAACAGGTATAAGGTTTTTTGAAGTCTTGCGTATTTGCCTCTCCAGTTCTTCCGCCTGTTCTGCAATCTGGGGCAAGGGCACGGCCCGGATAGGAGTTGGTGATGCAGCCTGGCCTGCCGGAGAGGGTGTGACTTGCGGCGTTAGTATTCTATTGGCCGGAACCTGGGATTTCGATGGCGCGGACACTAAACCAAAAACAATTCCGAAGAAAACCCACGAAACGATGAAAGAAGATTTGCGGGACTTAAGACGACAGTGGATGAAAGACCCGAACCTCAACATGCATTTCTACAAAGGGCGCAGATCGGAGAGTTTCAACGCTACTGCTCCCATCCTCCTCCCAGCGCGTTATAAACCTGCACTAATGCAACTCGTTCGTTGAGCTGTGCCTGCGCCAGACCCAGCCGTGCAGAGAAATAACGCGTATCGCTATCCAAAACTTCGAGATAACTTGCAGCGCCACCGCGATAGCGTACGTTAGAGAGAGCAGTTGCATCTTCGGCGGCTTTTGTGAGCAGCTCCTGCTGTTCCCGGGATTCCTGGTCCTTCTTGTAAGCCACCAGCGAGTCAGCAACTTCGCGAAACGCCTGCTGAATGGTCTGTTGATAAAACAGCACAGCTTCCTGCTGCTGCGCTTCAGATAATCTCACGCCGGAACGAATTCTTCCGCCGGTAAAGATGGGTTGCGCAAGCTGGGCGCCGGCGCTCCAGAAACCCGCGGGCGAGGAGAAGAGACTCGTGAGGGCCGAGCTTTGATAACCACCTGTTCCCGTGAGAACAATCTGGGGGAAATAGGCCGCTTTGGCCACGCCGATGCGCGCATTTGCCGCAACCAATGAGTGCTCGGCAGACTGGACGTCAGGCCTGCGCTCCAGTATGTCCGAAGGAAGTCCCGCAGGCACCGTAGCAGGAATGGCGGTTTCAATAAGAGTCCGGCCGCGAGCAATAGGCCCGGGGTTCTTGCCGATCAAGACACTTATAAAATTTTCCTGCTGTTCAATCCGCCGCTCCAGATCCGGAATGGATGCAGCGGCAAAATACACCAATTGCTCTGACTGCCGCACATCAATCAGCGATGTTATGCCACCCTGAGCGCGGACCTTGACCAGACGCAAGGACTCCTGACGGGCAGCCAGGGTTTGTTGCGAAATTTCCATCTCCAAATCGAGTTCGCGCAACTGGAAGTATGCAGTAGCAACGTTGCTGATCAAGCTCGTTATGACCGCGCGCTGTCCCCACTCAGTAGCCAGCAGATTTGCGCGGGCGGCTTCCGTGGCGCGACGGAACTTGCCCCAGAAATCGAGTTCCCATGCCAATGAAAGGCTCGCTGAAATGGCGCCCGTATTTGTCGCCGGCAGCGTGACTGTCTGCGGGATACGCTCGTTAAGGCCTGCCGCATTGGCTGAGATCGTGGGATATTGATCGGCACGCGTGATCCCCAGCAACGCCTGAGCTTGCAGCACATGCGTGGCCGCAATTCGCACATCATAATTCCCGGCGAGCGCAGTGCGGATCAGCTCTTGCAATTGCGGGTCCTGAAAAACCGTCCACCACTTTTCATTCCCCAGGGACGGGCCATTCTGGCCCCCGGGCAATTGATCAACACCACGGTAAACTGTGGGAACGTCCACTTTGGGACGCTTGTAGTTCGGGCCTACCTTGCAGCCCGCCTGCAATATCGTCGCGAAGATAACGAACCTAATAAAGACATAACCACGCTTCATATTCCCTCATGCAGCCGCTGCCGGTGGCTTTACCAACTCCGGCTCCGGCTGTTTTTTCTTACCTCGATGTGCCAGACGTTCGACCAGATCAAAGCTGACCGGGACCAGAAAAATGGCGAGAAGCGAAGCCGCCAGCATGCCGCCTATGACAGCACTACCGAGCACACGACGGGACACAGCGCCGGCCCCGGTGGCCGCCCACAGCGGCACACATCCCAGAATGAAAGCGAACGCAGTCATCAGGATCGGCCGCAAACGCAGTTTGGCCGCTATGAGGGCCGCATTTTCGGCTGATTTGCCTTTGTCAAACTCCATTTTTGCGAACTCGACAATCAAAATCGCATTTTTAGCGGCCATGCCAATCAGCATTACCAGCCCGATTTGGGCGTACACGTTGTTTTCCAGCCCTCGCATCCAGAGAAACCAAAGCGCGCCGAACACCGCAACTGGTGTTCCCAGCAGTACGCTGAAGGGTAATGACCAGCTCTCATATTGGGCCGCGAGAATCAGGAATACGAACAGCAACGACATTCCAAAGATGACGCTCGACGAGACCCCCTCACTTGCTTTTTTTTCCTGAAACGACATGCCAAGATAGTCATAACCCATCTCAGACGGCATGGTCTGGGCATAAACTTCTTCCAGGGCTTTCACGGCCTGGCCTGAACTATAGCCGGGCGCGGCACTGCCATTGATTTGTGCGCAACGGTAGAGGTTATAGCGCATGGTGAACTCGGGACCGGTGGTGGATTTGACTCGTGTAAGAGCGCTCATCGGGACCGGCTGCCCCGCATCGTTCGACACATAAAACTGGCCAACATTTTCAGCGCGCGTGCGGTAGTCTCCCTCTGCCTGGACATACACCTGCCATTGCCTTCCAAAGCGATTGAAATAGTTCACAAGCACGCCGCCCATGAACATCTGCATTGTTTTGTAAACGTCAGAGAGCGGCACTCCCTGCGCGATCACCCTGGGCCGATCCACGTCAATATAGACCTGCGGTATGGTGGGGAGAGCAGTTGTGGTAACGCCAGCCAGTTCAGGACGCTTCCGCGCGGCTGCCAGGAACTGGCTGAGATTCTTGTTCAGGAATTCCGGGTCCTTCCCAGAGCGATCTTCCAGCAGAAAGCTGAAACCTCCAGAGGCGCCGACACCTGGAATCGCAGGAGGCGGAAAAGAGAACGCAACACCTTCCGCCACTTTGGCGAGCTCCGGCGTCAGATGTGCTTTGATGGCTTCATATTGTTCCTCCGGCGCCTTCCGTTCTCCCCATTCTTTCAACGTGATGAAGTAAAAAGAACTGTAAGTGGCCTGCACACCGCTCAGCATGCTATATCCGATCACCGAGGTTACACCTGCGACGCCAGGCGTCTTCGTCACAATGTCCTCGACTTTGCGGGAAACTTCGTCATTGCGTTGGAGTGAGGCCGCGTTGGGCAGTTGCAAGCCGGCGTAAACATACCCCTGGTCCTCATCGGGCAGAAAGCTCTTAGGCAGGCGGGAGCCGAACCATAAGGCCAGCACAGTCAAGGCGGCAAGGGAAAGCATGCTTAAGCCGACTTTGCGAATCAACAATCCGCAAACGCTCACGTACCCGTCCGTCGCCCTGCCAAACACGCGATTGAACCAGCGGAAAAATTTGGCGATCGGCCCGCGCCCTTCTTTCTTGGGACGCAACATGAGAGCCGAGAGCGCCGGGCTCAATGAAAGCGCATTGAAGGCAGAGAACAATACTGAGATAGCGATTGTGATGGCGAACTGCTGATATAACCGGCCGGTAATCCCGGGGATGAAAGCCGTAGGCACGAACACAGCGGCAAGGATCAAAGCTATCGCAATGACTGGTCCTGAGACTTCTTCCATGGCTTTCACAGAAGCGTCCCTGGGAGAAAGCCCGTGTTCAATATGATGTTCCACGGCTTCCACCACTACGATGGCATCATCCACGACCAAACCAATGGCCAGCACCAGACCAAACAATGACAACGTATTGATGGAGAAACCGAGGGCTGGAAAGACTACAAACGTTCCCACCAGGGAGACAGGCACCGCAAGCAGAGGAATCAGCGTTGCCCGCCATCCCTGGAGGAAAATGTAAACCACAAGAATGACAAGGATGATGGCTTCAAACAGGGTCTTTTGAATTTCATGAAGGCCTTCCGTAACAGCGAGCGTGGTATCCAGCGCGACGCCATAGTCAAGGTCCTGGGGAAAGCGGGCCTTTTGCTCTGCCATTAATTTGCGTACACCGGCAGCCGCTTGCACGGCATTTGTTCCGGGCAACTGATAAATTGCCAATACCGCCGCGGGCTTGCCGTTATATCTTCCAATGATGTTGTATGTCTGGGCCCCCAGTTCGATGCGGGCCACATCTTTCATGTAAAGCATGGAGCCATCAGGATTCGCCCGAATCACGATGCTCCCGAACTCCTCAGGAGACGGTAGCCGTCCCTTCGCCCGCACGGCATAAGTGAAGTCTTGTCCTTTGGGCACAGGCTCGCCGCCAATCTGGCCGGCAGGATTCACATTGTTCTGTGATTGGATGGCTTTGATGATTTCGGGAACAGTCACTCCCAGTTTCGCCAGTCGGTCCGGCTTTACCCAGCAGCGCATTGCGTATTGTCCGGCCCCGAATACGGTCACGCTGGCAATACCAGGAACTCGTGTCAACTGGTCATTGAGATTGATATAGGCATAGTTGGCAAGAAATATGTTGTCGTAAGTTCCCTTAGGTGAAAACAGGTTTACCAGCATCAAGGGCGCTGCTGTAGACTTCTGCACGGTCACACCCGCATTAATCACGTCGGTCGGCAACTGTGAGTTCGCCTGATTGGTCCTCATCTGCGAGAGGATCTGGTCAGTGCTGGGATCTGTCTTGATATCAAAATTCACCGTCAAGGTCATTGCGCCATTATTGGCGTTGGTGGAATACATGTAGTTCATGTTGTCCACGCCGCTCATTTGCTGTTCGATTGGAGTGGCCACGGATTGCTCAATGGTCTCAGCGTCTGCTCCCGGATAAGTGGCCTTCACCTGAATTTCAGGAGGCGCAATATTGGGGAACTGTGCGGTAGGCAGCCGCAGCATGGAGATGACTCCAATAATCACCATAAGGACAGCGATGACCATGGCGACAATAGGACGGCGAATGAAAAAATTTGCCATTATTTGCCCTGCCCGGATGGTTGAAAAGGTTTAGGAGCGACCGGCGCGCCTTCTTTTACTTTCTGAAAGCCTTCCACAATTACCTGTTCTTCCGGCTGTACTCCGCTTTGGATAATCCACATATCACCGACACGCTCTCCCACCTTTACCGGACGGAGGCTCGCCTTGTTGTCAGGCGTTACCACTGCCACCTGATAGGAACCTTGCGTTTCCATTACAGACCGCTGCGGCACCAGCAGTGCGCCTCTTGCAATGGACGTTGGCAATCGGACGCGGGCGAATTGTCCCGGTCGGAGCACTCCAGTAGGATTTTCGAATACGGCGGCAAATCGGATAGTTCCCGTTTTAGCATCTACCTGGCGGTCCGCAACCAGAATCGACCCTTTTTTCGGGTACACGCTTCCATCAGCCAGAATCAATTCCAGGTTTTTCTTTGTTCCGGCGGCACGCTTGCCACTGACAACTTCACTAATTCTGGTTGCAAAGGGAAGATATTCCTGCTCGCTTACAGAGAAGTAGACCTTTATGGGCTCGACCTGCGATACGGTCGTGAGCACAGCGGTAGGACCCACCAGGTCGCCAATTTGGCCTTTTGCCAGGCCGGCAATTCCATTCACAAGCGACCGCACTTTCGTAAACTCGACGTTCAACCTGGCTTGTTCAACTTGTGCTTTGCTTCCGGTGACAACAGCCGCGGCAGCCGCATTTGCCTGGATGTCATTATCGAGTTGTGCCTGGGGTATGGCGCTCTGTTTTGCCAGCGGAGTGTCGCGCTGCACATCGAGCTCGGTTTTACCGCGTTGCGCCTCTGCCTGTGCCTGCTGTCCTTTCGCTTGTTCCAACGCAGCTTGAAATGGACGAGGATCGATTTCAAACAATACGTCGCCCTTCCGGACGAGCATGCCCTCGCGATAATTCTGCTTCATCAGGTACCCGGTCACCTGAGGACGTATGTCAGCGTTGACGTAGCCATCCAGAGTTGCGACCCATTCGCCGTATATTGGCACGTCTTTCTGTTCGACAGGGACAACCTGGACTTCAGGCGGAGGCGGAGGCGCCGCCTCGGTTTTAGTTGCGCAACCGGTGAGCGGCAGCAGCGCAGCAACAACTACACCAATGCTTATACAAAGGTGCCTGTGAGTTTTTACAGATAAGGTTGCACGCATTCATCCCCCTTGGAAGGCCATTTCTGCCGAGCTTTGTATTCACCAACTCCGGCACTGCGTTCTTCAGAGTGCCTACGCGATTCTTAGACTGTTAGGGCGATAACAGAACTGGTAAAACTAACGGTTCTCTCGACAAAGCTGCGGATGCAAAGTTAGGCATATTGATTGCGGATCTCTCTCCTGCTCAGGCACAAGAATGGGTGGGCTTGGCGGACCTATGGAATGGCTTGGTCATCTGTTTGAGAAATATCCGGAAATGGCGGTTTATCTTGCGATTGGCCTGGGGTACTTGATTGGCGCTTTGAAGTTTCGGGGCGCTGGAATCGGATCAGTGACGGGGTCCTTGCTCGCGGGGATTCTGGTTGGCAACTTTTTCCATGTGCCGGTTTCTGATACGGCCAAATCAATACTCTTTCTTTTATTTCTGTTCGGCATTGGGTATTCCGTGGGTCCGAGCTTTTTCCGAAGCATCAAAGGTGATGGTTGGCGCTGGGCCGTGCTCGGTGTGTTCGTTCCGCTTGTTGGGTTGATGACGGCTTACGTTGTAGCGCGATTTCTGAAACTTGATTTGGGGTTCGCGGCGGGGCTGCTCTCCGGGTCTTTGACAGAGTCGCCGGCAATAGGCACAGCCAGCGAAGCGATCAGGGCTTTGGCCATGCCCGATGCGCAGAAGCAACAGCTGGTCAGCCATATAGCGGTGGCGGATGCGGTTTGTTACATCTTTGGGACGGCGGGGTTGATCTGGTTTTGCAGCAGTCTCGGGCCTAAGTTGCTGAGGGTCAATCTGCGAGACGAGTCTAAAAAAATTGAATCCAATCTTGGCATGAAACGGACCCGGCTGGGCGTGGCTCCTGCCTGGCAGCCGGTTGCAATCCGCGCGTATACGATTCCACTGGGAGCTGCCGTCATTGGAAAAACCGTTTACCAGGCTGAGCACTCCGTGCCGGGCACGCGCATCTTTGCTGAACGCATCCGGCGCAATGGCGAAGTCTTTGAGCCGGCGCCGGCCACCGTGCTGCAGGCAGGCGATAAGGTCGCACTATTGGGAAGAACCGACGTCTTAG
>JASLFF010000409.1 GCA_030150795.1 Terriglobales bacterium
GGCAATGGCAGCAATGCCGTAAAGCTCTATCAGGACGCCGAGCTTTATACCGCAGCATTGGGCAAATCGGAATCGGTGAAGCATGAGTTGCGCGAAGGGCGCTATGCCTGGGTTCAGGTGGCGCGCGGAGCAGTAAGCGTCAATGGCCAGGAATTGAAGGCCGGCGACGGAGCTGCGGTATCGAAAGAAACGAAGCTGGAAATTAGCGGGACCGCTGACGGTAGCGAGGTGCTGTTGTTCGATTTGGCGTGAGAAAGCAATTAGCAAATAGCAATTGGCAAGTAGCCAAACAATCGCCGCAGATTTACGCTGATAAACGCAGATAAAGAAAGACTTGGCCGCGAATTTCGCGAATGAACACGAATTTGAAGATGATTCGTGTACTTCTCGTGGGATTCGCGGCTGATTTTTTGTGGGTTCGATTCTTGCAAGCTAACCATTCATGACTTCGGAAGTCTATAAAACTGCTATTCCTTGACTATCTACAATCAAGTTGTCGATAATCATAGTATGGGAAAACCAAGTGATCTGGTCCAGGGAACACTGGACCTTCTAATTCTGAAAACGCTCTCGTTGGAGCCAAAGCATGGCTGGGCCATCGCCAAACGGATCCAGCAGATTTCGAATGAAGTGCTGCAGGTGCAACAGGGGTCTCTTTATCCCGCGCTGCACCGGCTGGAGCAGCAGGGCTGGATTCGCGCCAAATGGGATGAAAGCGAAACCGGCCGGCAGGCCAAATTTTATTCGCTTACGGCGGCAGGCCGCGCTCAATTAGAAAAAGAAAAGAAGAGCTGGAAGCGTCTTTCCACGGCCATTGACGTGGTAATCGACAGCCTGTAATTGGGAGGAAGTATGCGTTGGGTGGAACGATTTCGCATGGCGATGTTGATGCTGTTTCGCCGCAAAGCTGAGACGGAGCGGTTGAATCGGGAACTGGAGTTCCATCTTGAGCAGCAGGTGGCGGAGAACGTCGCCGGTGGAATGTCTCCCGAAGAAGCGCGGCTTGCAGCTCTGCGTTTGTTTGGCAATCCCACCTTGCTGAACGAAGAAGCGCGATCATTCTGGAGCTGGAATTGGGTAGAAGCTCTCTGGCGCGACCTGCGCTATGGCGCGCGCACGTTGCTGCGCACACCGGGATTCTCATTGACAGCCATTCTGGTTATGGCCCTGGGAATAGGCGCCACTACTTCATTATTTACCATCGTGCGTTCGGTGTTGCTGAAGCCGTTGCCGTTTCGCGAACCGGATAAATTGGTGATGGTGTACGAGCATTTCCGCCAGCAGTCCGAATTCCCTTATAACGTCGTGGCTCCTTCTGATTTCCGCGACTGGCGGGCACAGACCCACGGTTTTGAAGATATGGGCGCGTGGCGCTGGTGGGCAGGTCACATAAGCACGATGCAAGGCGAAATGCCTGAGGTAGTGACCGGAGCGGGTGGTTCCTGGAATCTATTCTCGGTGCTGGGGGTGCAGCCGGTATTTGGCCGTACATTCACTCCTGATGAAGATCGCTTTGGCGCCAACGATGTGGTGATGCTTTCATGGAGCCTGTTCCAAAGTCGGTTCAGCGGCGATAAAAGTATTGTCGGAAAGCAAGTACGGATCGATTCAAAGCCATATACGGTAGTAGGAGTGTTGCCTGGATGGTTTACGTATCCTGATCCGGAAGTAAAGGTTTGGATCCCCTATACGCCTATCTTCATGCCGGAAGAGTTCCGTCCGGATCATCACCAGAGCCATGTCATTGCGCGGCTCAGAAATAAGCAGAGTGCCACCGCAGCGCTCAAGGAAGTTAGCGCGCTGCAATACCAGATCCACATGCAAAACCAGGGCAAGCCGGTGGCGGAAGACGCAACCATGCGGCCCATGATTGAGGATGTTGTTCAGGATGCGAAGACGCCCCTCATCGTGTTGATGTGCGCGGTGGGATGCATGCTGTTGATTGCCTGCCTGAATGTTTCAAATCTGCTGGTGGCGCGCGGCGCGGCGCGGCGTAAGGAAGTTGCGATACGGGGCGCACTGGGCGGCAGCCGGTGGAAGCTGATTCAAGAGCAGATGACGGAGAGCCTGTTGATTTCGATTACAGGTGGAGCAATAGGCTGGGGACTTTCGGCCTTAGCTACTCAGTGGCTGGCAACTCATTGGCGCGACTTGCCCCGCGCGGATGCTATCCGGGTGGATGGATCGGTTTCTGCATTTGCCATTGCCATTGTGCTTCTGACTGCTTTGCTTTCCGGGCTGGTGCCGGCAATTTCCTCAACGGGCAAGAACCTGCTGGGATCGTTGCAGGATTCGGCCCGCTCCATCGGCGGCAGCGTCTCCCGCGCGACGCTGCGAAAGGTGCTGCTCACGACTGAAATCGCGCTAACGGTGGTACTTCTCATCTCCGCCGGGCTATTGTTCAGAAGCTTTATCCATCTGCGCACGTCTGATCTTGGCTGTGTGACAGATAACGTGCTGACAGTCCGATTTGGCCTGCCGGAGAAGAAATATGACACTCCGGAGAAGGTCCTAGCCTTCCATGAAGGGTTGCTCGCGCGCGTTCGAAGCCTGCCGGGAGTGAAGGCCGCAGGATTGATTTCCACCGCTCCAGGCGCGGGCTACGAAGGCGATAACGTATTTACCATTCCTGAGCACCCGGCGCAGGGGCCCAGCCTGGAGTTGGATGCGCTCGTCCGCAAGGCGGACCCCGGCTATTTCAGTACGCTGGAAATTCCCTTGTTGAATGGCCGCGTTTTTAATGAGCAAGACAAGCTAGGACGCACACATCATGTAGTTATCAGCAAAAAATTTTCAGACCAATTTTTTCCCGGTGAAGATCCTGTAGGCAAACACGTGAAGGTCGCATTTTCCGGGAACACGCCCGATGTGTATGAAATTATCGGGGTTGTAGGCGACACGATTCATGATATCGGCCAGCCAATCAAGGCTACGATCTATCGCTCGATCCTGAATGGTGACCCCATGATTGACAGCGTGGGGACGATTGCGGTGCGCGCGGCCGTGGAACCGTTAAGTTTGGCGTTACCAATCCAGAGGCAGATTTCGGTCCTCGATTCCGAGATGCCGACTTACAAGGTCCGGACGATGCAGCAGATCATCGGAGAGGCAACGGCGAGCCAGAGCTTCAGCGCGTCACTGATTCTGGCGTTTGCCACGCTCTCCCTGATGCTGGCTGCCGTTGGCCTCTACGGCGTGCTTTCTTATCTTGTTACCCAACGAGTGTCCGAAATCGGTATTCGCATGGCGCTGGGGGCACAGCGTGGCGAGATACTTCGGCTCGTCCTGCTGGACGGTATGCGGCCAGTGTTGTTCGGCCTGGCTTTGGGATTGCTCGGAAGCGCGGTTGCAGGGACACTCATCAAGTCGATTCTCTACGGCACTCGACCGTTCGATCCAATCGTCTTTGCGGGAATGATCGGCAGCCTTGTGCTAACCGCAGCGATTGCCAGCGCAATACCGGCGTTCCGCGCCTGCAGAATCCAGCCCACCCAAGCTCTAAGGACTGAGTAGCTGCTTTTGATGGTGGGCAGCACTCCCCGGCA
>JASLFF010000466.1 GCA_030150795.1 Terriglobales bacterium
GAACTCCAGCGCTGCATCGTTTGCACGGTTGCCTTTGCTCCTTATTGAAGATGAGCGCTCGGTGATGGACTTCATTCGCACAGCGCTGGAGCGCAACGGCTATGCCTGTAGTACTGCCAACTCCGCGGCGGAAGGCATTCGCACATTGGAAACGGGCCATTTTGGCGGAATCATTTCCGATATGCGCACTCCCGGCGGGGCCAGCGGCGCTGACGTGCATTCCTGGATCGTTCTGCACAGGCCAGAGTTGAAAGATCGCATGTTGTTTATTACCGGCGATACCGTGAATGAAAATACGATGAAGGCCTTGCAGAGCACCGGCGTGCCATACATAGAAAAGCCTTTCCGGGTGCAGGAGTTGATCAATATTGTGGAAAGGATTTTCGGCAAAGCGGAATGACCAGTGACGCCAAAGTGCGATTCATGATCGTGGATGATCATCCGAGCATTCGCAAGCTCTGCATGACCGTGGGCGGGTCTCTGGGCTTCAGTTGTATAGAGGCAGAGAGCGCCGTTGCCGCTTTGGCCCAACTGGATAGCAGTTCTCCCGACATCATTCTTGCCGACCTAATGATGCCCAATATGACGGGCCTCGAATTCCTGCCGCGCGTGAAAGAACTGTTACCGCGAACTGAAGTCGCCATTATGACTGGCCACGCCTCCATTGAGACGGCAGTGCAGGCCATGAAGCTCGGGGCTTATGACTACATCACCAAGCCCTTCCGAATTGAAGAACTCAAGCTGCTGTTGCAGCGCATGGCGGAAAAAATAAGCCTGGTGGCGGAAAACCAGTTCCTGCGCGAGCGCGTAAATGCCGAGATGGAACTCAGCGGCATCGTGGGCTCGTCACACAAAATTCAGGAAGTGTTGCGGATGATTGCCCGCCTGAAAGATACCCGCACGCCGGTATTGATCACCGGTGAAAGCGGAACAGGCAAAGAACTGGTGGCGCGCGCTATTCACTATCGCGGTCTGCTCTCCAAGCGGCCTTTTGTGGCGGTGGATTGCGGTTCTCTGGTGCCGACATTGATTGAAAGCGAATTGTTTGGCTATGAGAAAGGCGCATTTACCGGCGCCGCGCGCTCCAAAGAAGGCCTGTTTCAGTCAGCCAATGGCGGGACAATCTTTCTGGATGAGATTGGCGAGCTTTCTTCAGAATTACAGGCCAAACTGCTGCGTGTTCTGCAGGAAAAAGAAGTGCGCCCCGTCGGCAGCAACCAGAAATTCAAGGTTGATGTGCGCGTGATCGCCGCTACCAATCGTGACCTGGAAGCCGCACAAAGAGAGGGCACCTTCCGCAAGGACCTTTATTTCCGCTTGAACGTGGTCACCTTGAACTTGCCGCCGCTACGGGAACGAAGGTCAGATGTTGCGCCGCTGGTTCACTATTTCCTTGATCGCTTTGCTCCCGGAAAAAACATTTCGATTTCTCCGGCGGCCATGGAGGCGATGTTTCAGCATGACTGGCCGGGTAATGTGCGCGAGCTGGAAAACTGTGTTGAACGCGCCGTGGCGCTGGGCGATCAGGAAATGATCGAGGTATCCGATTTGCCTCCGGCGGTGCGCAAGCAAAAGGCATGGCCCGCTTCTGGGGATGAAATGGATCTCGAGTACGAACCGGCTGCATCTTCAAATACCGATTTGGAAGAACTGGAGCGAGAGACAATTCAGCGGGTCTTCGAGCAAGTCCATGGCGATAAGGCGCGGGCCAGAAAAATGCTTGGAATCAGCCGCGCTACCTTGTATCGGAAGCTCAAGCGCTACAACATTGGTACCGCAAAGGCGGCGTCAGCGTCCCCATGAGACGGCCGGTGTGAGACGCTGTTTCATCCTGAGACACTTTTCCTCATCCAATCAACGGATGAAAAAGTCTGCATCTTGGGAATCAACAGGTTAGTTCAACTAGGGTTTGGCCGGGGCCTTGCTCTAAGTGTTTTAGCTAAGTTTTGCGGCATAGATCAGGGAACAAACTGAAAGTACTTGCATCCCGTGGAAATTTCTTGCAGTGTTTGACGGACAAGACGCAGTTTTTGCGGCTTAGAAAATAATAATGACGACAACAACAGCTACGCTCAACCTGAATGAGGTTACCGAATTCTGGCGCATTGCGCGGCGGCTGTACTCCGTCTACATCGAACTGAATCATACCTTTGAGCTTGATGTGGCTACGTGTCCTGAGCTTGAAGATGCCGCGGACAGCCCTGAAGCCGAAGCTCGCGAACGTGTGTTGCAATGGTTTGAACAGATTGATGGTCATGTGCAGGTCTGGCAATTACGGCAGCTGCTGCAAAGCACCAGCCTGCAGAATGAAGAGAACCTGCGTTACCTGATCGTTCGCCACCTGAACAAGAAGCAGAAGAGCGAAGC
Source organism: Terriglobales bacterium (assembly GCA_030150795.1). Next base: position 2,368 of record JASLFF010000466.1, read on the forward strand.
GGACAAAGACAAGATTGATTTTTTGCTGGTGCAATATTTCGCTCATTGCGCGCCGCATGGCCTGACTGAGACAGCGCTGGAGGAAGTGGCCCGCGTGCTTGAGCCTGCTATGGGCAAGTCTCCCAAGACTTTTCCCGATTGGGCTTCAAGTCTCGACGCCAAGCTGACTAAGCTGAATGAATCTAATAGTCTGGAAGAACTGCAGAATTCAGGTGCGCTCCAGGAAGTCCGCGAGTTGAAGCTTGCCGTTGGCGATGATTATTTTGAGCCCGGTTTCCTGGTGGCCTTTACGCGCTTCAATTTCCTGGCGCGACGCGCGTTTTTCCGTGCCATGCATCTTGATCTGCATGCCATTCGTGAATCTGTGAATGAATTGGAGAGGCTGGGATTTGCCAGCGTGGATTGCCGCGATGCCGGCTTAACGGAAAGCGAATCGCTGGAGCAGGTCCGGCACGTTGTTCACCAGTGGAAGACGCCTTTCCGCGCGCCTTATTCCGGCGGATCATCCTTCCTTCAGCTAATTCTTTTACGCCACTGTTTACAGCACGCTTTGGAAGAGGCTCGCGCAAATGCTGAGACTCCGCCTCCTGTACCTGATGCGGTTGTAGCGCAGACGCCAGTGTCGATGCCCGCACCTGCAAAAGCGCCTGATATTCAAGCCGCCGCAGGGGTTAAAGCGGAAGAGAAGCCGTCTGTTCATCCGACAGACGGCACCGCCAAGCCTTCCGTAGGTCTTGAAGAGCAGGCCGATGAAGATAACTATCTTACCCGCTGCGTTGTCGATATCGCCGAACAGTTAAAATCGGTGCCGGCCAAGAACTTTCCCACTGTCACGCCAATTGTCCTTGGAGGCTGCAAGCTCTTAATTGCCACCTGGGAGGCGCAGGCTTTTGTGCAGGACGATGAGACGTCCAAGGCATTGCAACGCACCGTTGCAGCTCGCACCATTTTGCATGTTTGCGTGGATCGGCATAAAAAGAACGAGCCCACCGACCTTGCCGCTGCTATGGACATTGCCCGGGCCCAGGTTGAAGAAATGAAGCAGCACGTGGAAGCCGCGAGAAGCCAAGAACATTGATGCCGCCGTTAACCTGGCTGCAACCAGCAAACGCCTTTTGTCGTTGATCGCCGAATGTGAAAAAGCGGGGTAGGAAAAACACTCTTGCGTGCGGGATTTACTGAGATTTGTCTCAGCATGAGACAATAGAGCTATCTCATAGGATCTACCGCACTCCAGTACACAGATCTAAAACCATTACAAGTAATTGAAAACAAGCATCTTATTGTCCTTCTGCGATTACATTCATCCCGCCGCAGCTTGGCTGCGCAATTGCATTACTGAGTGGGATACCTAAGGGCAGGGGTTCGTCCGTTTTGACCAAGATTCTCATAGTCGATGATTCACCGGCTGAGGTGAAGCTCATGCAGTCGGTGTTGGATCGCGCCGGTTACATGTCCGTTTCAGTCCACGATCCTATGCGCCTGGAGCAGATGATCGACATTGAGCGTCCTAACCTGATTTTGATGGACGTAGTCATGCCTCAGCGCAATGGTTTCCAGGCTTGCCGCGAACTAAAAGGCAACGCCGACTATGCGCGCATTCCGGTGATCATGGTGAGTTCCAAGAACACTGAGAGCGACAAGTTCTGGGCCAAGCAACAGGGCGCGGACGGTTACGTGGTGAAGCCGTTTACGAACGAAGAGCTTTTGGGAACCGTGCGCGGACTGGTAGGGAAGTGAATGGCAGACGAGCAACAACAACTCGAACCGCTTATGTGAAATCCCGAGCGGAGCGAGGGAACCCTATAGCCAAGAAGGAACATCGGGTCGAAAGTAGGGAATTGGTGAAAGTAAGCAGATTGTAAGGCAATAGTGATCCCTCACCCACAAGAGCGCGGGTCGGGATTTTCAGAGAAAAATGCCGGAAGAACAACAACAACTCGAGCCACTTTCTCCGGATGCTGAGCAGCTTGAATTGCTGCCTCAAGCGGAGCCGGAACGGCA
>JASLFF010000494.1 GCA_030150795.1 Terriglobales bacterium
CCGATGAGAAAGTTCCCGGCAATAAAACTTTTCATCATGGCGGAAATGTGTCCCAGCGTAACGTAAGCGGTACTGCGGTATTCAGGGCGGAAGAGCTGTACGGACTTTGTTCGGGCGTGCTCCTGCCAGCTCAGCATGAAATACGTGAGAAAGGGAATGAAGCAGAGCGTAAGGACCACTTCAGTGACCGCGCCAATCTTATCGCTCATTCCGCCTGGGACGCTCTGGTTCTCGACCTTCACCGGCATTGGTTTCTTGGCATTTTTGTCCTCGGGAAAGACCTGTTGCGTAGTTTTTTCCAGATCGCTGGTTTGCTGGCGGAAGTGGGCAAGATGGCTGCGAATCCGGTCAGAGTATTTCGGCAATTCGTGGACAAAGCTCATGGCCTTGCCATAGAGAAAGTAGCTCCCTGCATACATAAGGGCCAGCATGAACAGCACGGCCAGAAATGCTCCTGCTGCTCGCGGCAAACGAACTTTTTCCAGCAGGTTAACCACAGGCTCCAGCATGAATGCCAACAGGATTGAGAACAGCAGCGTGACCAGTACGAGTTTAGCTATATAGCAGACGGCGAGAATCACAGTTGCCCCGACAATGATCTGCGCCACCGCGCCCGCATGCAGGACGGTATTGAGCTTGCGCTGGTTTCTTTGTTCCAGCTCTTTTTCGGCGAGCTGGCTGTCCGGGGCTTCCTCCGGCATGAGTTGTTCAGGGCCAGGAGGAATAACGCGATTCGAAGCCATATGACTAGGTGAGATGCAGAAACTCGTATAATCGCCGCGTGGGAGCCACGGGACGCATTCTCGCAATCGATTATGGCAGCCGCCGCATGGGGCTCGCCGTAACCGACCCGCTGGGCATCACCGCGCAGGGGATTGAGACGCTGCAGCGCAAGAATAATCGCGCCGATTTTGGCCGGCTGGAGCGGACCATCCGCCAGTATGAAATCAAGGAAATTGTGCTCGGGAATCCGTTGCGGATGAGCGGACAGGAAGGCACGCAATCACAGAAAGTGGCTGAGTTCGCGGAAGAGCTGCGCAAACGCTTTCAACTGCCCGTCCATCTTTGGGATGAGCGACTCACCTCGGCTGAAGCCAACCGCCTGCTGCGCGAAAACGAAGTGAGCCTCAAAAAGCGAACACAGGCAGTGGATCGCATGGCGGCGGTGCTGATCCTGCAAAGCTTTATGCAATCGAGAGAGCTTTAACTGAATCTTTATGCCTTGCACAGGCACAGCTTGCTAAATTCAAGATTTCAGTGGCAGGTCCCGGTTACAACAAAGACCGTGGACCGGTACTTGTTCCCGGCCTAAGGCTGCATGTGGAACTCTGAACAACATCGCCACGGCGCTGGTGGATTGCAACTCCGCGGCAAGGAATCTCTTCCAAATTCTTAACTAAGGCCGGCAGTTCATTGTCCATTCGTGACGCTTCCGGACTGGGAAGATGGCTGCGCGAATGGAATTCGCCCTTAGAATGTAGAAGGCGAACAAACCGACTCAATGTTCAAATTTCTTTTTAGAACGGTTATGGTGTTGCTGGTGCTGGCGGGCATTCTGCTGGCTTACGGCCTGCTTCTTCCGGCCGGCCCGACCCAAGAGAAGCTGGTGCAGCTTAAGCAGGGTTCTTCTGCACGCCGTATTGCGGCAGACCTGGCCCATGCCGGAGTTATCCGCAGCCAATACGCGTTTCTCGCGTGGCATTACCTGCACGGACGCAAACCGCTGAAGGCAGGCGAGTACGCCTTTGACCATCGCGCCACCGCGCGCGAAGTTTATGACCGCATCGCCCGCGGCGATATTTACTTCCAGACGCTGGTTGTGCCGGAAGGCTACAACATGTTTGACATTGCCGCGGCAATTGAAGAGGCGCAACTGGGCAAGCGCGAGGACTTCCTGAAAGTCGCTCGCAGCGACACCAGCTTGATTAAAGACCTTGATCCGCAAGCTCCGAGCCTGGAAGGCTACCTTTTTCCGGACACATATCACTTCACGCGGACACAGTCTTTGCATGACATGGCGGCGGCCATGGTACGGCGTTTCCGCCAGGCGGCAAAAGACGTCGGTCTGAACCAGAATTTCCACGCCGTAGTGACGATGGCAAGCATCGTGGAAAAAGAGACAGGGGCCCCTGAAGAACGGCCGGAGGTCGCCAGCGTGTTTTACAACCGCATGGAAAAGCATATGGTGCTGGCTACCGATCCGTCAGTGATCTATGCGGCGCTGCTCAACAATCGTTATAGCGGCGTGATTCATCAGTCTGATCTGCACTTTGAGTCTCCGTATAACACTTACCGGACCGGCGGGCTGCCGCCGGGGCCAATCTCCAATCCTGGAAGGGCATCTTTGCAGGCGGCGCTGCATCCGGCCACGACAGATTACCTATATTTTGTCAGCGACAACCAGGGGCACCATCGCTTTGCCCGCACGGATTCAGAACATCTAGCCAATGTGCAGGCCTACAGGCGAGCGTTGGCGCAGGCAGTCAATCGCTAAGTACACGGCAAAATGACGCAAAATGTCATTGTTTGCCGTGGCTTGCCCGGATTCCGTAAGCTGCGTCGTCCGTTATACTAAGTGCATCCAATTTACGAGTGTCAGACGGGATGGATGCACTTTCATTTGCGTAAAACTACTCTCATATTCTT
>JASLFF010000524.1 GCA_030150795.1 Terriglobales bacterium
GGGATAAGTCTGGAAGGCTTATCCCCTCAACGACAAATGCAGACCCCCTAAAACGATCGTCAGTTCGTGGCACTTCAAGTGACACATTACACCGCACTCCGCGACGACATTCGATATCCTTAGCGAGTTCGTAGAATGCACGGGAGAAAATTGCAAATACGAATATGGCGACCTCCATTCTTCAGTGACACTAGACGGTTCTGGAAAGATGCAGTTTTCTAATGTGGGTGGGAACGGAGTGCTTATTAGGCAGTAACGTGGAGCTCACTTTCATTGCAACGTGGGTCTCCTGATGGGTCGCCGCACCCCCTTACTGTGGTGAGTTATAGCTCGCCCTCTGGAACTCAAGGAGGCGGGTGGACCAAGCTCTCGCGCTTTCTATCCCTCGCAGAACATGCTCCGGGGCCCTCGATAAAAACGAGGGGCCAGTTTTATAAAAGGAACGTCAAGAGAATGTTTTTCTCCTGAAGGGGGGCGGATTTTCAGGATGGCGATCTTCCTTTGTCTCACTCCACTTATTCCGCCAACCTCTTCCTCAACTCCTCGGCCTTCACTCCCTGCTCTCTTAACTTCCTCAAGCTCAGCGCGTCATGCCGTTTTGCCAATCGGACATTCTTTTCATCGCGCAGCAGCGGACAGTGAAAATATGCCGGTGTTGAATATCCCAGTGCGCGGATCAGCAGCAGTTGTCGTGCGGTGCTTTTGAGCAAATCTGCGCCGCGGACAACTTCTGTGATCTGCATGGCTGCATCGTCGACCACCACGGCAAGTTGATAGGCGGGGATATCGTCGCGCCGCCAGAGCAGGAAGTCGGCAAAGTCGCGTCCGGCGACGAACTCCTGCCGTCCGAAATAACCGTCGTCAAAGGAAATCCTCTCGCCGTCGGGGACTTTGAAGCGCCAGCTCACGCCTGCGGGAGAATCGTAATCTTTTGCGGTGGCGATCTTTTCGCGGCAGGTCCCGGGGTAAGGAAGTTCGTCGTCTTCAGATTGGGATTGGACCGCAGCCGCCCCCGGCTGCGCAGAAGAACCTTGTACGTCCTCAGGCGAGGGCGCCTGAGGTCCACCAGTTTCTTCCTCGTGCGGAGCAGACAATGCACGCTCCAAATCTTTGCGTGAACAGGTACAGGGATAAATCAATCCGCTGTCGCGTAGCTTGCGCCATGCGTCGAGATAAAAGCTGCGGCGTTCGCTCTGCGAATACGGCCCAAAGTTGCCGTGGCTCACGCCATTGATATCTAGGCCCTCGTCCCAATCCAATCCCAGCCAGTGCAGGTCTTCATACATGGCGCGGACGAACTCCGGCTTGCATCGCTGATAGTCGAGACCTTCATTGCGGAAGATAAGCTTGCCGCCGGTGGCGCGGGCGCGCTGCCACGCCACCCAGAACGTGCGTGCGTGTCCAAGGTGAAGATATCCGGTGGGTGAAGGCGCAAGCCGACCGCGATAAGAAGCCATGAGCATTTAGCCATTTAGCAAGCAGCCATTAGCCGTTAGCAATTAGCCTTTCTGCTTGAGACTTAAGTAATTCGGCTGAAGGCCCGCAGCTCAGGGAAATGGCCGAATAACCTGCCTCCCAACCTTTAGAAATGTTGGCAGCCAAAACACAGTGGCTAAATGCTAATTGCAGCTAATGGCTCCGGCTACTTCGGTCGGATGACGACGAGATTCGGCGGCGCAGGCGATCCGTCTGCTTTCACGAACGTCATGGGAATCTGGACCTCGTCAACGTTGTCAAGCAGATTGATTCTGTCCACGGTATTGGTGCCCGCGACGCCTACCCACAGCGTGGCTCCGTCGGGCGTCATGCCGCCGCTCAAAGCTTCAGTAGCTCCAACCGGCAAATTGGCAGCTCCCACGCTGTTTCCATTCAGCAGCGTAAGCACTTTGTTGATGCCCGCGGGCAAAACGGCGACATGCGTGCCAGCCGAACCCACCAGAAGCTGGTGCGCTGTAAACGGCCCAACCCCGAGATCGATAAAGCTATTGTTGTAGGTGACAATGCCTGGACAATTCGCCGGAGTGATTGTGGTCGGCGGAGTCAGGTTGGCGGCATTCACGCTTTCAACATCAAGCCCCGGGGAATCCACTGCTATAAACATGTTGGAATCCCGCACGGACTTCACGAACTGTATGTTGGTGGAATGTGTTGGCGGTGTTGTGCCCTGGATAACGTTGTTGCAGGTGGCGATCACTTGCAACCCCGCCGAGTTGGCCACGTAGACAAACGGGCCGGAAGGCAACTGGGTCACATCCGTGCTCACGCCGCCAATGGCCAACGTCTGTGGTGACAGCAGTGACGAGATCACGTAGATATTGCCATTGCTCGCGGTAACATAGCTCCTGAAGCCATCATCATCAAAGTTTGCGGCAATCGCACCGGTCAAAATGAAAGTGGTGATGGTGTTGTTGCTCTTGTCAAAAAGCCAGACACGCTGCTCAGAAGGAAATGGATCGATGGGATTACCGGTGGAAGGATCAATTGCCGCGTTAGAGATAATCGCCTGAGTTCCATCCGCCGAAACTGCAAGCACCTTGCCTATCGGAATAGGTGAAACCAACTGTACGGCATTCGTTGCAGTATCCAGCGTAGCCAGCCCATTGCTGGTCCCGATGAAACCCGTGGTTCCACCCCGGTCAAACAGCATGGAGTTGGGAAATCCGGGAAGAAAGATCGGTGACCCCGCGACTGGTGGTGTTTTGCTGGTGTCGATCGGGATCATTGTAATGCTGGTACCCGGCACATTAGGAAATGTGCTTGTGGCATAAACGGTGGTGGTGTTGGGACTGGTGCCGGCCACAAAGATGCTGAACAGGTTGCTGTAAATCGGCGTATTGATCCCAATGCCGCAGCCGGGTGGCGCACACACCGCTTGAAACCCGACGCCCCCTGGAGACTGCGCCGTGACTGTAGTTCCAATAATTGTAGCTACTGTACTGTTGTTGCTGAGAATCGTTACCGGGGCATTGGGCGTTACCGCTCCCAGTTCGTCCACCATGTCAGCCTGGATCACCTTTGTGTCGGCAACATTCATGGTAATGGCTTCAGTGGGAACTCCGGCTGGGTCTCCATTCACGTGCAGTTCAATGTGTACCGGCATGCAGGTCTTAAAGAACACAGCCGGTGAAGTTGTTGCCCCTACGCTGGCCACCACGCCGGTTACTCCGGGCACGCGGGCCGAGGCTAATCCGTCTGCATCCACTGAGGCCACGCTGGCCGCAGATGACGACCAGCTGAAATTGCCAATCTGGCTGGTGATTTCCGTGCCGTTGTGGAATGCATGGGCTACGAACTGGTGCGTCTGCGCAATGGAGAAGCAGGATTGTGTCACCGGCTCAACACTGACTGAAGTGATAGACGGATGCACGGCTACGTTAATGGGACCACTGGTCACGCCGGCAGCGGTAGCAGTAATGATTGCCGTTCCGCTGATGGGATTTCCCTGGGCGTCAGAACCGTTGCAGACCACAAATGCGGAATCCCAGACCCCGGCGCAAACGTTGCCCTGCGGCGAAATGGTGGCGATGCTTGTATTCGTGGAATTGAAGGTAAACGTGGTGGTGACAGCGGTGTTGTCGGAGTTGACTGCTGAGGCGCTTAGCGAGACCACTTGCCCCGCCACCATCGAAAGCGTGGCTGGCGTTAACGTTACCGAGGCCACCGTATTATTCACCGATTTCGAGCCGCCGCAGCCGGCCATCAGCGAGACAAACAGAAGAATGAGGGCCATTCCGGCAAAAAACGGGCAGCGTGCGTTCTTTCCCTGCATCTTGAGAAACACTTGATTGCGCATAATATAGAAGAGAGTTCAGTGTAGATTCTTGCGGGGATTTCTTCAACACCACAGCCAATCCGGCGCTGGTTTTGGCGATCTTACGTGTAGCTCGCGCTGGCCCCGGATCAAGTCATGTTTCAGGGACGTTCTGGGAAAATCTCGATTTAAACCTGTTTCAGAGCGAATCTAAAAAGAAACGGGCCTTCAGTTTACTGGGATGATTCCATGTGCCTTTGTCCCGATTTGCCACCGGGCCCGTGTTGACGCAATTGGGTTCCAGTTGCTATATTTATAAGGTTCCGCGAGTTCAATTTAGCTTGACTGTAGTGAGCTGTAACGTATTTTTTGCCCGATAGCAGGGCATGCCTCGCTGAAATGGTTCGCGCTACCTTCCCACGGAAGGGTATGCGGGCCAGGAGAACGAAACGGAGTGCCCCCGATCAGGCTCGGTGCCACCGTCGTTTCTCAACCACTGATAGGGTAATTCAATATTCTCCGCTAAATTTGGCGGATTTATGGCTGCTTGCATCGCAGCCAGTCTCGCACTGCGGGATCCTAAGCAGGTAGGGACGCGCCCGTGTGCGCGGCCATTTGCCTGTAAAAAAGAGCAAAAGTTTCAGTAGCGCCAGGGCAAGCAGTGCAGTTGCGAGACCCTTGAAGAGCGGGTGAAGTGCTGAGAGAGCGCTGGCCCGCACGAACGTAGCACGAGGGGGAAAGCAGCGTAGCTGTGGAGCCCTTGAATAAAAGAAGGAAATAACTTTGCCGACATTTAATCAGCTGGTTCGAACAGGCAGGACGGCGCCGAATTACAAGACGGCCAGCCCGGCCCTGCAATCTTCACCGCAGCGTCGTGGCGTGTGTACGCGTGTTTACACGCAAACGCCCAAAAAGCCGAATTCCGCCCTGCGCAAAGTGGCCCGCGTGCGCCTGACAAACGGGATTGAGGTCACCACGTACATCCCCGGCGTCGGCCACAACCTGCAGGAGCACTCGATTGTGCTGATCCGCGGAGGCCGCGTAAAGGACCTTCCCGGCGTCCGCTATCACGTAGTGCGTGGAACGCTGGACGCGACCGGCGTTGCCAACCGCAAGCAGGGACGCTCGAAATACGGAGCGAAGAGACCGAAATAGATTGCCAAAATTGGTAATTGCCAAAGATTGCCAAAAGTGAAAATCAGGAACCTGGAACGACGACAGCAATTCCGGCGATTTTTGGCAATATTGGCAGTTCTGGCAATAGCAGAAGCAAGACAAAGATTTAGAGGATTTAAACACGATGCCTAGAAAAGGACACGTTCCCAAAAGAGATCCGATCGCGGACCCGATTTACAGCTCAACGCTGGTCACCAAGTTTGTGAACGCCATGATGTGGGGCGGCAAGAAATCCACCGCGCAGGGAATTTTCTATAAGTGCATGGAAAACCTGCAGGCCAAGGGCGGCGACGAAGCACTGAAGCTGTTTAAGAAGGCCGTGGAAAATGCCAAGCCCATGCTGGAAGTGAAGACCCGCCGCGTGGGCGGAGCCAACTACCAGGTGCCGGTGGAAGTGAATCCGGACCGGCGCACCTCGCTGGCCATCCGCTGGATCGTGAGCTACGCGCGTGAGCGTGGTGAAAAAGGC
>JASLFF010000805.1 GCA_030150795.1 Terriglobales bacterium
CTCAAATCCTCTAACTTTTCCAGTGCTTCCCGGTCTACCTTCCAAATGCCTGAAAGCGGCAACTCCTGCAAGGTCACTATGAGGCTTGGAACCATGTACGCTGGAAGCTTGCCTTTAAGGTCTCGCCGCAAATCATCACGGTCTCGCTCTCCAACCACGTACGCCACCAGCCGTTTACTTCCATTTGCGCCGGCCTTCGCGACCACTGCACAGCCCCGAATCCCGCTCTGCTGTTGCAGCATCGCCTCAATCTCTCCTAATTCCACGCGGTAACCGCGTATCTTTACCTGAGAATCATTCCGTCCAATAAACTCAATGGTCCCATCCGTCCGCCATCTCCCAAGGTCGCCTGACCGGTACATTTGCGCTTCCTCTGCTTTGGCAAACCGGTTCTTCAGGAAACGCTTGGCAGTCAAATCCGGACGGTTCAAATACCCTCGTGCTACGCCCTCTCCTCCGATGTACAGTTCTCCTGCCACTCCCACCGGAACGAACTGCTCGTACTTATCCAATATGTAAATCTGCGCATTAGAAATCGGCTGCCCGATGGGCGGCAACAGCGGCCAACGTTCCCTTTCCATGCCCAAACGAAATGCGGACGCAGCGTGGGTTTCTGTTGGACCATAATGGTTGTTCAGCCGGCAGTGGTCCAGGCGCGTGAAGAGTTCTCTTATCTTATCGTTGATGCGCAATTGTTCCCCGGCTACATTTATTTCCTGCAGTGCACAAGCGAAAGGCTCTTTGCCGATCTGGGCCATGCCTTCGGCAAACATTTGCAGCGCAACAAAAGGAAGAAACAATCGCTGAATGCCTTTCTCCATCACATAGCGCGTTAACTCTGTGGCATTCCGTCTTTTCTCTTCATCGATCAGGACGAGAGTCCCGCCTGCGCATAAGGTGCTGAATATCTCTTGAAATGAAACGTCAAAACCGAGTGCGGCAAACTGCAAGGTGCGCTGTGGTCCAGCCCACGCTGATTCATTCATCTGCCATGAAATCATATTCATGGCGGCACGCACAGGCATGGCAACGCCTTTAGGCAGGCCGGTAGAGCCCGACGTATAAATGACGTAGGCTAGGCTCTTGGCGTTCAATCCAATGGCGGTCTGGTCCGGAACCGAGTCAGGTTGGTTACTCCACGCCTCTGCGTCTTTCAGGTCAATTGACTTCAGGCCCGCCCTGATTTCCGTGAACAACCCGCGGAGATGGCTTTGTGTTAGCAACACTGCCGGCCTGCTGTCCTCCAGCATGAATCGCAACCGTTCCTCCGGATATTCGGGATCGAGCGGTACGTATGCCCCTCCCGCTTTCATCACGGCAAGAAGCCCCACAATCATTTCCAGGCTCCGGTCCACGCATACGGCTACCAGCGTGTCTGGTTTCACTCCCAGGGCCCGCAGATAATGTGCCAACCGGTTGGCATGGCGATTCAAATCACCATATTTCAATTCCTGCCCTTCGTACTCCACCGCCACAACATTCGGTATTTTCGCCGCATGCTCTTCGAACAATCCTGCAATCGTTTTGTCGCGCGGATAATCTCTGGCAGTCTGGTTCCATCTTTCCAATTGTTCTCTCTCGGCCTCAGTCAACAAGGGAAGGTTCCACACCCGCTGCTCGGGATTCTCAACCACCGCCTTCAGCAATTGCTCGTAATGTCCCAGCATCCGCTGGATGGTTTCCGCTTCAAACAAGTCAGTGGCATAGTTGATCGTAACCGCTGCGCCCTGCATGGACTCTTGCACACTTATGACGAGATCGAATTTGGACATCCCAATGTCTATCTCGAAGCCGCTCAACTCCAAATCTCCGAATTCCAATTTGTCAGGCTCGCCGAGCGTGGTAAACAGCACTTGAAATATGGGGGTACGGCTGACATCACGGTCCGGCGCCAATTCTTCCACCAATTTTTCAAATGACACGTCCTGGTGAGCGTACCCGCCCAGCGCCGCCTTCCGCGCCTTCCGCATCACATCGCGGAAGGTGGGCTCGCCATCCAAATTCGCTCGCATCACCAGCGTATTCAGGAAAAAGCCGATGATTTGTTCCATCTCGATCCGCTTACGGTTGGCTACCACGGTGCCAACTCCAAAATCGACCTGCCCGCTGTACCTCATCAACAAGACCTGGCACACCGCCAGCAGCGTCATGAACAAGCTGGCTCTCTCTCCCTTTCCCACCGTATTCACGCCTTCTAACAGGTCACTGCTTAGCATTCGCTGCTCGATACCTCCACGAAAGCTCTGTCGCACCGGACGCACACGGTCCGTCGGCAGTTCCAGTACTTGTGGCATACCCTGCAACTGCCCTTTCCAGTACTCCATCTGCTGCTCTACCCCCCCTCCACGCAGCCCTTCCCTTTGCTCCAGCGCATACTCCCCATATTGAATTCCCAATTCCGGCAGCGGCGACTCTTCGCCTTTTCGATACGCCTCATACAACTTTCCCAACTCGCTCATCAATATTCTCAATGACCAGTCGTCACAAAGAATGTGGTGCAGCGTAAGCCCCAAAACGTGCTCCCTTTCTTCCATCCGCACCAATACTCCCCGAAACAACGGCGCCTGGGTCAAATCAAAGGCCTTGCTACCCTCTTCCGCTAGAATCTTCTTCGCCTGTTCCTCCCGCTCGGCCGCATCGAGCTTCCGCAAATCCATTACCGGCAACCGCACGTCGAGTTTCTCCCCAACAACTTTCTGCCTCAGTTCCTGATGTTCGTCCATCACAAAGCAGGTCCGCAGCATTTCATGTCGCCGTATCACCTCCTGCAGACTCCGCTCCAACGCGGGGACATCCAGATTGCCTTCGAGCTTCCAAGCCAACGGCACGTTATAGAAGTCACTGCTAGGCTCGAACCGGTCCAGAAACCAAAGCTGCTCCTGCTGGTAAGAAAGCGGGAAGAGAGAAGGTCTTGAGCCAGAAGCTGCCGTCTTTGGTACTGCGCCTTTTTCGCCTCGTGATTGCAAACTAGCCTCTATTACCTCTGCCAGTTCCGCAATCGTGGGCGACTCGAAGATTGTGTGCACCTGAACATCTATTCCAAATGCGTCGTGAAACCTCGATACCATTGCCACGGCCAGCAGCGAGTGTCCGCCCAAATCAAAAAAATTATCGCGCCGTCCGACTCGAGCAACTTCCAGCACCGCTGCCCAAGTCTCTGCCAGTTGTTCCTCTACCTGCGTTCGAGGAGCCTCGTAGTGCTCTCCTGAATCGTCCAAGTCCTCTAATTTTTCCAGTGCCTGCCGGTCTATCTTGCCGTTGCTTGTCAGCGGCAACTCCTGCAAACCCACAATCACAGTCGGAACCATGTATGCCGGAAGCTTGCCTTTCAGATCGCGCCGTAAATCTTCACGGTCCAGGTCACTAACCACATACGCAACCAGCCGTTTACTGCCATTCGCACCGGATTTCGCCACCACTGCACAGCCCCGCACCCCGCTCTGCTGTTCCAGGATTGCCTCAATCTCTCCCAACTCAATGCGGAACCCGCGTACCTTCACCTGAAAATCATTCCGTCCTACAAACTCGATGGTTGCGTCCCGCCGCCACCGCACCAGATCTCCCGTCCGGTACAATCTCCCTCCCCCCTCCGCGCTATACGGATCCGGCACAAACCTCTCCGCCGTCATATCCGCTCGCCTCAAATATCCCCGCGCTACACTCGCTCCCCCGATATAGGCTTCTCCCACCACTCCCACCGGCACCACGTTCATCGCTTGATCCAGTACATACATCCGCCGGTCTCCTAACGGTTTCCCAATCGGCAGCGAGATTAATGTCTCCGGCAATTCTCCCGGCACCACATAGCAACTGCTGAACACCGTGCATTCCGATGGCCCATACCCGTTCACTACGCGCATCTCCGGCAATTTCTCCTTCGCACGCCGAATGTGCATCACCGACGCTGTCTCTCCTCCGGTCAGCAAATACTTCACCCCACGCAGACACTCCACTTCGCTTTCTACAATCGAATTGAACATGGCCGCTGTCAGCCACAGCGTATTTACTCCACGTCCTTGCACGTACTTCCTGATGTCTTCAGCGCTCAACACTCGCTGCTCCGCCAGTACGCTCCTTCCTCCTTGCAACAACGCGCTCCACAACTCCAGCGTGAATGCGTCCCAGCTCACTGAGGAATGCTGCAACACCACCGTCTCTTCATCCCAGCGCACATAGTCAGCCCCAAAAATGAATCCCGGAATGCTGCGATGCGGTATCTCGCTCCCCTTCGGTTCCCCCGTCGAACCCGATGTATAAATCACGTAGGCCAGGTTCTCAGGATCAACACCCGCCTCAGCACGTTCCAGGTTCGTCTCCGGCAGGTTCCTGAACACATCCTCATTCGCTACATCGATAACCTGAATGCCTTCATGGATTGCATTCCCCAGATTCTCCAAACCCTGCCCACCACTGCTCACCAGCAGCGCCACTGGAGCGCTGTCCTCCAAAATGAATTGCAAACGTTCCACCGGGTACGAGAGATCCAGCGGCACGTACGCTCCGCCCGCCTTCAGCACGGCCACCATCCCCACCACCATCTCCAATCCACGCTCCACACCAATCGCCACCCGAGCCTCCGGCCTCACTCCTACGGTCAGCAGATAACGCGCCAGCCGGTTCGCTCTGCAGTTCAGCTCTGCATAGGTCAACTTCTG
>JASLFF010000618.1 GCA_030150795.1 Terriglobales bacterium
AGGTTCTCAGGATCAACACCCGCCTCAGCACGTTCCAGGTTCGTCTCCTGCTGGTTCCTGAACACATCCTCATTCGCTATATCGATAACCTGAATGCCTGCATGGATTGCATTCCCCAGATTCTCCAAACCCTGCTCACCACTGCTCACCAGCAACGCCACTGGAGCACTGTCCTCCAAAATGAATTGCAAACGTTCCACCGGGTACGATAGATCCAACGGCACGTACGCTCCGCCTGCCTTCAGAACGGCCACCATCCCCACCACCATCTCCAGTCCACGCTCCACACCAATCGCCACTCTCGCTTCCGGCTTCACTCCAACCGTCCGCAGATAACGCGCCATCCGGTTCGCTCTGCGGTTCAGCTCTGCATACGTCAACTCTTGTCCCTGGTACTCCACCGCCACGGCGTTCGCCATTCTGGCTGCATTCTCTTCGAACAATTCATGCAGGCACTTCTGTCCCCATTCGATCTCCGTGGGGTTCCACTCGACTAAGAGCTGCCGCGTTTCATCCTCACTCACCATCGCCAAGTCCCAAATTCCAACCTCAGGTTGTTCTACAGAGGTAGCGAGCAAACGCCCGAAGTGATGAAGCATGCGCTGAATTGTGTCTGCTTCAAACAATTCAGTGTCGTAGTTAAGGGCCAGTTTAGGAATCTCATCATCTACCGCGAGTAGCGCCAAATCGTACTTGGAGGTAGTGGTGTCCCACACCATCGGACGCAACACCAAACCCGGCAACTCAAGCGATAAGGCTTTGCCGCTCATGAATGTAAACGTCACCTGAAACAGGGGCGAGCTACTGATCTGCCGCTCCGGTGACAATTCCTCGACCAGTTTCTCCAAGGGCAAATCCTGATGATCGAATGCATCCAGCGTTGCTTTTCTCGTTCGCTCGAGCACTTCCCGGAAAGTCGGCTCGCCTCTCAGATCAGCCCGCATGATCAGAGTGTTCACGCAGAATCCGATCATTCCTTCTGTCCGCACGTGGCTGCGGTTCGTTATTGGCGTTCCCACTCCGAAGTCCGTCTGTCCCGTATACCTGAGTAGCAGCACATGGTAGATCGCCAGCACTGTCATAAAAACGCTGGCGCTTTCCTGCCGGCTGAACCATTTCATTTTTTCCCAATAGTCCCCGGCAATCGTTACCGCTTCCGTGCTGCCATGATGTTGGGGCATGGCTGGCCGCGGCTTGTCCACGGGCAGTTCCAAAAGCTCCGGCATTCCAGCCAACTGTTTCGTCCAGTACTCCATCTGGCGGACGAAAACCTCTCCCTGCAGCCATTGGGCCTGCCACAGCGTGTAATCCGCATATTGGAGCGGCATCTCTTTAAGCGGCGATTCCTGCCCTTGTATGTAAGCTCCGTAGAGCAATGCCATTTCCTGCTGCAACACCCCCATCGACCACTCATCCACTACGATGTGATGAATGCTTAATGCCAGAACATGTTCCCGCTCGCTTAACCGGATCAACACTCCACGTAACAAAGGTGCGCTTCCCAGATCGAACGGTTTTGCTGCCACGTCTGTCACGATCTGCTGCGCATGTTTTGTCCTGTCCTTATCTCCTTCCTGATTGCTCAAATCCAGCAGTTGCAACCGGAACTCTACCGACTCCTCAACCTTCTGCACCGGCTCGCCGTTCTCTACCAAAATCCGCGTCCGCAAAGCTCCGTGCCGCCGAATGATCTCCGCCAGACTCCGCTCCAGGACCAGCACCTTCAAATCTCCCTGCAGCTCACACGCCAGCACGACGTTGTAAAAGTTACTGCCAGGTTGCAGACGATCTAGAAACCAAAGGCGCTTTTGCGCCCAGGAAAGCGGTATCTGCTCCTGAGTTTCAGCCGAGGCAATCTCCCAGTCCCCCGAGCCAAGACCCTCTTTCTGCAGCAAAAGACGCAGCAGCTCCCGCTCTTCTTCCGCCTGATCCTTTTTCAACACGGTTCTTTCAGGAGACATTTTTGTAAAAACTCTTAATTTTGTGATTTGCTTAAATTCAGGAGCGCCCTGATTGGAAGATGAAATACCCGGGTCATTGATGGAGGCAGACCAAAATGTGGAAGTCTGAGCCCCTGATTGATGACCTGCTAGCGGACGTCACCACCCGATTAAGAACCTTCTTAGTTTATTAGCTTAAAAGATTTTCGGAGTGATTTTTTCATAAAATCCAGCTCTCGATTGAAAATCGCGAGTGGCTTCTACCGCACATCGGTCGCATCTCTACTTGTTTTATGCAAATGCCAGCAGGTTACAGAGAAGTGATTTATAAGACCAATATAGAAAAGACTGATGCATCTGTAGAAGTTAAGCTAAGGCGATCCGATTTGTATTAAGGCTTGTAACACGCATTCAGGCCACAAGTGCGCATGCAGCTCAGAAAGGGACGAAAATCCCTTTCAAGCTTCCGGGCGGTGTGCACCATCTTGTGTGCGATTCTGTTTGAAATCCCATCTAACTTAACTGTGGATTAATTAGGCTTTTAGCTGCCGAACCGGCAACGACATTCTCCAGGGCCGCATTCACTTCGCTCAACCCATAAAATCGCAAAGGAATGGCCGACCAGGCAGCGGAGCGTGCAGGATCTGTCATCATCCGCACGGATTTATAAAAGTGCGAAAAGTCGGCTCCCCAACAGCCACGCACGTCGAGATGTTTCTTATTTAAATCCAGATGGGGATTAAAACTTACGTCGCCTGCATTCGTGTATTGGCCGACAATTACCACGCGTCCCGCATCGCGCGTGTATCGCATCGCATCAACTGCAGCGTTTGGATTACCCGTGGCTTCGATTGTCACGTCCGCTCCTCTTCCATCGGTAAGGTCGCGGACCCACTCTAATCGTTCGGCATCTGTACAAGTTGAGAAGTCTTTGGTCTTGTGCGCGCCTACCTGGCTGGCCACCTGTAGACGAGTTTCCGGGGCGCCAAGACAAAAAACGCGATGTGCGCCACGCAGCAATGCACAAATTATGATGGATATGCCCACTGGACCACTTCCGAGTACCAGCACCGTATCCCCGAGCGAGATCTCCGCGCGCTCCACTGCGTGTACGGCCGTGGGCAAGGAACATCCCCCGGCCATGAATCCTTGCGGATCCACGCCATGCAGGCTCAAGCAGCGAGTACCCGGCTTAAGGTAAATCGATTGTGCCCATCCGCCCGCCAGGCCATCTGCCACTCCATAGGTGACCCCATAGACTTTCCTCTTTGGGCAGCGTGTACTTGCTTTTGCCACCGCGCAATACCAGCACACACCACACGTTTTATGTACGTCGAGAAACGTGACTTCATCGCCTTCGCGAAATCGGCGGTCATCTGAATCAACCAAATTGCCACGAATCTTGCTCAGAAAGCCCACTGAGACGTGCCCCGGAATGATTGGATAGGGCACATCGGCCAAGTGCCCAGCATGCAAGTGAATGTCCGTGCCACAAACCTCGCTCAGGCGGACATCCAGGATCGCTGAGTTCATTTCCAGTTCGGGCTCTTCAAACTCGCGCACCTGTATCGGTAGAAACGGCTCTTGCATCACCGCCGCTAAGATTTTTCGCAAAGTTACCTCAGCTTTCTGCGAATTTATTGGGAGTGTCGATCCCGGACGGATAAAGACTGATTTAACCACGCTCTCCAGCCTTAGAGGAAATCCGGATCAGTATCAGTGCTTTTAGTAAACCATAACGCGGCGAGTGTCGCATTTCCAAACATAAAATTTAAGTTCAGATTTGCATCTACATTCCGCCCTTGATGCCTGACAATAGCAGGAAGGAATTTATGGGAACGGCAACCACAACAACGGCTTCTACCCCGGCAATCCAGCATCCGCTGCGCAATCCTCAGTATCGTCTTTGGCTGATCGGCGGAACGATATCGTTTCTCGGCGACCAGTTCTATATGGTGGCGTTACCCTGGTTGATTCTGCAGCAGACGGGATCGGCGGTGGCCATGGGCGCGGTCATGATGGCGGGCTCCATTCCGCGCGCTCTTCTAATGCTCATGGGCGGGGCCGTCAGTGATCGCATTTCCGCGCGCAAGATCATGATGACCACCGCCACGGCACGTACCTTCTGTGTGGCCGTGATTGGAATTCTCATCTGGTTCGGCATTCTTCACATGTGGGAACTCTACGCGCTGGCAGTTGCTTTTGGCGCGGCAGATGCATTTGCCGCTCCCGCACAAACAGCATACTTGCCTTCTTTGTTGAAACCTGAGCAACTGGTGGCGGCTTCTTCAGTCAGCCAGAGCACATTTCAATTCACAAGCATTATTGGACCGGTTCCGGCCGGATTTGTGATCAAGGCCCTGGGCGTAGCGTGGGCCTTCTTCGTGGATGCAATCAGTTTCCTGTTTATCATCGGCGCACTCTGGAAGCTGCCCGACCCGCCTCAATCTCAGGCAGCAAGGAAAGCGGTATGGCCCGCGATTGCAGAGGGCCTTGCCTATGTGGGAAGAGATGTGCCTCTGCGTGCGCTGATGCTGCTGGCTATGACAATGAACTTGTGTTTTACCGGGCCGGTTGCGATTGGTCTCACCTACCTGACAAAAACCCGCTTCGGTTCACCTGCCATATTGGGGACTTTGATGTCGGCTGTTGCTGCGGGCAGTCTTTTGGGCGCGCTGCTGGCCGGCGTGTGGAAGATCCGCAAGCGCGGGGTCCTAATGGTTCTGGTGGCGGCAGCAGTGGCGCCTTGCCTGGGATCCATCGGCCTCATGAACAGAGTTTGGCCTTTAGCAGGTGTGCTGTTTGTGATCGGCGTTTTGGCGGCCCTGATGAACGTACACATCAGTGCCTGGGTGATGCAGCGGATTGATGCAGCGGTGCGGGGGCGAGTAGCAAGCGTGCTCATGCTCGCCACTTTCGGAATTATGCCCATCTCTTTCGCCTTTGCCGGATTCCTGATTGCCTGGAACGTGACGTTCACGTTTCTGATTGCCGGCCTGGCAATGTTCCTGACCGCTGCCGGAGCGTGGTTCCAGAAGCCGGTCCGCGAAATCGAATAAGCAGGAAGGTTCCCAAATTGTCCTGAGTTTGATCGCTCTCTTGGGCCACGAGAAATCGGCACGTCCCGACACTTACCTCATCTGCTGGGCACGTTGGAAGCTTCAGGGACGGCCCCTAATCACTCAGTACAGCTTGCAGGCGTTAAGTTCAATTAAGCGGATTTTGCACTCACTTCCATGCTCGCGGCATTCTTTTTGTTGTCTAACACCTTGCTGAGCTCAGAAAAGAAAGCGATCCATAAGCGCCACATCTCTTCAGCACTACTTACGACCCGTTGGTAGTCATCGGTCGAGAGCTCCGGTTCCAGTGCGTTGCTCGCCTTATCCACGTGGTTTGGTTCCTGAAGTACGTGTATGTCCACCCAGGAAAGGTTCTTCATGCCGCTCACCTGCCGCACCGCCGCGCCGATTCCGGAAACCATTGCCAGATCGGCTACCTCAGTCCCATAGACAAAGCCGAGCGCGCTGGCGTGCTCAGTGGATGCGGTTTCGTATCCCTTAATAAGTTTGCGGGTAGATTCAAATGGAGGAGCTTCGGCAACCTCCTGTCGAGAAAAGCCTGCGGCAGCCATCGTTTCCAGGTAAATGCGTTCATGGGCCATGGCCGGATCGCCTTCTCCAAGCTCCTCCGACAAAATGGCACAAATCGCCGTTTTCGTCTCGAGCCAGGGGACAACCGAGATACTTCTGGAAAGGAAATTGGGGAAATAGTGTAAGGGATGCCACCACTGGCCCAGGAAAATCGCAACGTCGCTACGCGTAAGCAGTCCGGACTTGATCTCGCCGAAAAAACGATGGTGAATCAGGTCTTTTCTAAGAGCATTATTTTTCAGTGAATCAAGAACACGTCCCTGGGTCATGGCAAAGCTCCTTTACGATAAATTTTTGATTATTAATGGATTCTTATCATCGCTCTCCACTGCATCATTGCTCTCCGCTGCGTTCCTTGTCAACACTAGTTTATTTTCAGAAGGGTGATGATCGCGCGGGCTACTCTGGATCGAGATATCCACAGGTTCCAAAACGGCACGGCGTTAATTTGGTCAAGTGCACAATCCAGAATGCACCCAAGTTCACGCCCCACATAGACGCTGACTGCCATGTTATTGTGTGGAAAGATGATTGGCGATCTCGCCGAGGCAGGCTTCCTGAAGTTTAGCGTGCGCATTCAAGGCATGGCTGATACAGGAGAAGCTGTCTGAGTCCGGATTTTTGATGAAGGAGGCAAACAATGACCCAGAGTGAGCAGCTCTACCTTAGACCGAACATACAGGTTGAGCCTTTGATCGACGGCTGGTACGCCTGGCCTCACCTCATTGCTCCCGCAACGGCTGCAAGAAACATCACCGAACGTCATATGAAAATCATGGATTCCTACATCAATATGCCGCTGGTGCATGCGAATGCAGTCAAAAACCCTAAAATGTTGGGCGGTCCATTCATTGACTATGAAGGGAAACGGGTCGATGAGATCCGTGCCCTGCGCGACTATATCAAGCGAGAGCGCGCGCATCTGTTTGAATTATCGGCCGCGCTGGAAGCATTGGACAACACGTTGAGGGAGAGCGCCAAAGGGTACAGCCTGCTTCCTTTATACGAGAAAATCCCAACCATCCTGCGAGGTTATGTAGAACTTGTTTATGACCTGAACAATCATCCTTCATTCCGCCTGATCGAACCATTACTGTACAGAAGCCGCTATTATGACCGGTCGCAGCAAAGTGTGAGGCTTTCAAAGATCTCAAATGACGATCGACCATTTGTGCTGAGTACACCCAGGCTGGAAAGCGACGATGCGCTTCATCTCCGTTTTCCATTCGATAGTCCGGTGATCGACGATCTGTTTCGGCTCAAGTCATCTCCTCGCCCATGGTGCCAGATCAAGGAAATGCTTCAGGTGCCGGACTCACGTGACGATCTGCTTCGCTCCTTGCTTACGCCCGAAACGCCGCCGTCCTATTCACCTTATACCGGCGCCGGCGTGCGCTGGAGATATTTTGGACACGCCTGCATCTTGATCGAATCGCAGGGCACCAGCATGGTATTTGACCCGGTCCTTAGCTATACGTATGAGAATGGCATCTCCCGCTACACCTATCTCGATCTGCCTGATGAGATCGATTATGTCTTAATAACCCATAATCATCAGGACCACATTCTGTTTGAAACCTTG
This sequence comes from Terriglobales bacterium, assembly GCA_030150795.1. The sequence continues at coordinate 7,173 of JASLFF010000618.1, forward strand.
CTGCAAATCCGGCACAAGATCAAAAACATTGTCGTGCCGCGCAATAATCGTGGCCATTTGCAGGACCCTTCCCTGAAACTCATTCTTGAGAATTGCGGATTCAGAAACGTGGTTGAGTTGAACGAACTTGAGGAAATCCGCGTCGGCAACGTGTC
>JASLFF010000646.1 GCA_030150795.1 Terriglobales bacterium
AGCAATCTGCCGTATTTCATGCATCATTTCATCGAACTGATCGGGAAAGATCGATTGGGCCCCGTCAGAAAGAGCATGCTCGGGATCGTGGTGCACTTCCACCATAACCCCATCGGCGCCCACGGCCACCGCGGCGCGTGAAAGTGGCAGCACTTTGTTGCGCTTTCCTGTTCCATGGCTCGGATCAACAATGATCGGCAGATGGCTGAGCCGCTGCACTGCGGGCACAATGCTCAAGTCCAGAGTGTTGCGCGTGTGGTCGGCAAAGGTGCGCACGCCACGCTCGCACAGGATCACTTCGTAGTTGCCTTCGCTCAGGATATATTCGGCTGCCATCAAAAACTCTTCCAGTGTGGCGGACATGCCTCGCTTGAGCATTACGGGTTTGCGCAGCCGTCCTGCTTTCTTCAGCAGTGAAAAGTTCTGCATGTTGCGCGCGCCAATCTGGATCACGTCGGCATAATCCGCCACCAAATGCAGAGATTCCTCGTCCAGAGCTTCTGTAACAATCCGCAATCCAAATTGGTCGCGGATTTCCGCCATGATCTTTAAGCCTTCTTCGCCCAAACCCTGAAATGCATAGGGCGATGTACGGGGCTTGTAAGCTCCGCCGCGGAAAAATCTCGCTCCGCCCTTTGCAATTCGTTCTGCAATCGTGAAAGCCTGTTCACGGGATTCAATTGAGCAAGGCCCTGCCACCACTCCCAGGTCGCGCCCGCCAAAACTTCCGTCGCTGCCGGCAAAGCCAATGACCGTGTCCTCTTCTTTCACGTCACGGCTTACCAGCTTATACGGCTTGCTGACGTGTATAACTTCCTGCACGCCGGACATTTCATCCAGCACGCCCTGCTCCATGGCGCCTTTATTGCCCGTAATACCAATGGCAGTGCGTTGCGCCCCTGGGATGGGATGCGCCCGATAACCGAGTGACTCAATGCGCTCGCAAACCGCGCGTACCTGTTCCTCACTGGCATGCGCCTTCATTACAACTAACATGATCTTGGCCCCCGTGAGCTTTCAGTTTACTGTGACTTCAACGCCGGTAGCAATCGAAACAAGCCTGCGGAAGCTCATTTATGTACCTATTTGCCATTTTGGAACTGCGCTGCTTGCATCAATTGAGCTGCCCACTATCGATTCCATGCTAATGCCTGCATGTGTTTAACATGTTAAAATCAATCATTTAGCCCATGCCTTCAGGGAATCCAGAGAGCAAGCGTCTCACTATACCTAAGCAAGAAATGCTTACGGTTCAGGAGCGCAAGCGACTCAGCATGAAGGACGTACTGCTGTGGGCGGAAGGCGAACCGCCCCGGCCCGGTCCCCGGCGTGTCGGCATACATACCTCGACGGCCGGCGGCGTTGAGATGGCTGCCGAGAGGGCTTATCGGCTGGGAGCCAACACGTTTCAGATTTTTTCATCCAGCCCCCGGCAGTGGCAGCCGTACTCGCTTGCGCCGGCGCAGTGTAACGCCATGCGCGGTTTGCGGGAAAAATACGGCATTTGGCCGATGGCCATCCATAGCAGCTATCTGGTGAATCTGGCCAGTGCCACGCCGGAGTTTCATCGCAAGTCGGTGAAAGCGTTTCGCGGAGAACTGGAACGCGCCCTGGCGCTCTGCGCGGAGTTTCTGGTTTTGCATCCTGGCTCATTCCGGGGACGCAGTCGCGAAGAAGGCCTAGAACTGGTGGCGCGCTCGATAGCTGAAGCCGTCGAAGGTCTGGAACTGGAAAAGTTCAACCTTCGTGTCCTGATAGAGAACACGGCTGGCTCGGAATTTTCGTTGGGCGGATCGTTTGATCAGGTGGCGCATCTGTTGCAGTACCTGCGGCCAGTTTGTCCCGTGGGTGCTTGCATCGATACATGCCACACGCACGTTTCCGGCTATGACATTGTTTCCGAAGCCGGCTGGCATGAAACCATGCAAAAGCTGGATGAGACAATCGGCCTGAAGAATGTGATGATCTGGCATTGCAATGACGCGAAAGATGCGCGCGGTTCAAAGCGAGATCGCCACGAGCACATTGGGAAGGGAACCATCGGGTTGGACCCGTTCCGCCGCTTGTTGAACGATCCGCGCACGGAGCATGCGGCCTTCATCGCAGAAACGCCGATTGAAGAGCCCGGCGACGATTTGCGGAATATTGAGACGTTAAAGAAGCTGGTAAAAATTGAAGCTGTAAGCCAGACGAGGAACAAAAGGGCCGGATAAATTTAAACGTAGAGACGTAGCACCGCTACGTCTCCAAATTTTCCGCTATGACACTCTTTCGGAACAAATATCGGATTGAAACAACTCGTCTACACGACTGGAACTATGCCGCCGGAGGATGGTACTTCGTCACAATTTGTATCGAAAATAAACGCTATTATTTCGGCAGGATTGTAGACGCTCAACAAAATCTTTCGCCGCTTGGTGAATACGCTCAAGCTTGCTGGCACGAAATTCCATCTCATCATAAAAATGTGACATTGGATGAATTCATTGTCATGCCCAACCATGTTCATGGAATTATTGTGATTGATGGACCGGAATGTATGCCTCCTTTGCGCCGGACAGGCAAACGTCGGCCAGTACTGCCGCTTCCGGCTGTTTCCCCGAAGGCTTCGTCTTTAGGAGGTGTCGTGCGGTAGGAGGTGTCGTACGGTCTTACAAATCGGCAGTATCCACTTGGGCCCACGCCAAAGGCTTGAAATTTGACTGGCAACCGAGATTCCACGACCGGATTATCCGGGGTAAAAACTCTCTTGAGAATATCCGGCAATATATCAGGAACAATCCGATAAATTGGGAGAAGGATACAGAATTTGTGAGATACGGATTGGAGACGTAGCGGTGCTACGTCTCTACGTTGGCATTTTGGGGCCGATCAAAGAGCATTGTTGTACCAGCAAGCAGAACCGACAAAATTTATGTCTGAAACCAATATAACCGCCAACCAACCCGAGCAGCGAGAGCTTCGCTACGAACCGCAGCGCATTGAAGAAAAATGGCACGCTCGCTGGGAGACTGATCCAGCGCTCTACGCCGCGGAGCCGCATACCAGCAAGCGCAAGAAGTACTACGTGCTGGAAATGCTGCCGTATCCTTCCGGCGCGTTGCACATGGGCCACGTACGGAACTACGCTATTGGTGACGCGCTTGCCCGCTTTATGTGGATGAGCGGTTATAACGTGCTTCATCCCATGGGCTGGGACGCGTTCGGGCTCCCCGCTGAAAACGCCGCCATCAAGAACAACGTTCCTCCGCGCGAGTGGACGCTCCGCAACATCGCGCACATGAAGTCGCAGATGAAGCGGCTCGGCTTTGCCTATGACTGGTCTCGCGAAGTTACTACCTGCCTGCCCGAGTACTACAAGTGGAACCAGTGGTTCTTCTTAAAGCTTTATGAGAAGGGTTTGGCATACCGCAAAAAGAGCCGGGTGAACTGGTGCCCGGAATGCGCCACCGTGCTTGCCAATGAACAGGTAGTTGACGGCTGCTGCTGGCGGCATGAAGAAACACAAGTGGAAACGCGCGACCTGGAGCAGTGGTTCGTCCGCACAACCAATTATTCTGAAGAACTTCTTGCCGGGCTCAACAAGCTTGAGGGCTGGCCGGAAAAAGTGCGCACCATGCAGCGCAACTGGATCGGGCGCAGCGAAGGAACCGAAGTCGATTTCACATTCCAGGGTGAAGTCGGAACAGCAGCCGGATCTCCAGACCTCAAGAAAATTCGGGTATTCACCACCCGCGTAGACACGATCTTCGGCGCAACAAGCGTCCAGTTGGCGCC
>JASLFF010000663.1 GCA_030150795.1 Terriglobales bacterium
GAGAAGTGGCTCCGTATGCTGCCGCTTCTGAAAATGGCCGCCGTCAGTAAGGAGGCGGCTGCCCGGTTGATTCGTTCTGAAGCGAAGATTCCTAGCTGTTAGAACGAAAGGGAAAATGCGTGCGAGGTACAAATGCGGAAGCTGCGTTTTCGCAACATTTCGTAACAACTCATCTGCAATTGCCAGTACGTAAAACCGGGCATCGAGCAAACGGCCGGGGAAAGGCCAACGACGATTGCCCGGTCGCTTAGGCTAAGCATCAAGACAATCAGCACCTATCGGTCGCGCATTCTGGACAAGCTCCACCTGAAGACAAACGGGCAACCTGGTGCGTTACGCGATCCAGCGAGACTTGAATTTGTGGCCTGAATGAAAACCGGAGCGCCGGCGTTACCTATCACAAATCTGCGGCCTCGTAATGCTGCCGCTGATTAACCTCCACTGGCGCCAGCGCCTTTGGCGGTCGACGTTGGGGGTGGAGGAAAGCCGAGAGCTTCAATAATGCCATCGAATTTCTTCGGATCCCACGGCTGGAAGCTATCCTTTATGCTTCGCCATCCCAGCATCCTGTAGCTTTCCGTCTGTGATTCATTGAACCACTGATTGCCGGTGCTTTCATGCGGAAATGCGGGATTGGCTGCCTGGTAGGCGGTCACATCCGGATCTTCCGATTTCCCCAATACCACCGGTTTGATGTAAACCAAATAGCCGTCTTGCAGGTTTGGATCAATCTTGCTGTATAGGATCGTTGCCAGGGCAAAGCGGACCTCGGGAGGCTGGCCATTCGGCGGAGGTTGCAGAAATTTGATGGAAACCTTCATATCAATGCGGATTTTGCGTAGCGCATTGCCTAAATCTTCATAGGTGTATTCACCGTCGCAGCCTCCATCCAGTACCACAATGTACTTGCAGCGGCGACGCACCATCTCATAGAGTCCCAGGTTCTCGAAATGGCCGCCATCGGAGAGATACACATATGGACTGCTCTCGTCGGTAAGGCCAAAGGCCTCGCGGATGATCGAATCGAATGCCGAGTGCGGGCCTTGATCGCGCCAATTCTGTTGCGCGGGATTCCCAAGCCAGGAGCCGAGCCGCGCATTGAACAGAGTCATAATAAAAGTGACAGCGGGCGAGGAGTGATAGCCCATATTAGGGCTTGCGGCGGCGCCGGAAATGGCCACGGCGGTGCCAAGAGAAAGACCGTCCGGACCTGCATAACCGCTGCTGGGACGGTACCCTAGCTCATCATTGCCGCAGTGCAGGGCAGATGCGGTGAAGGAAGCTGCTTTGCGTTGCTGCCAGGCCAGCCGTTTGCCGGATACCAGATTTAAGGCCATATTCACGATATGAAATGGCTTCATGTCAGGATTCAGCTCCTTCATGAATTTATTGTCCTTGCTATCGAAGCCGGTAAATTTGTTGATCTCCGGTTTATCGTTGGACGCGCCCAGGTAGGCCCGGATCAGGCGGTTGCGATACATGGCCTGCAAAGAGAATTTGTTGATGTCGATGCATTTGGCGGCGAGCCAACTGAAGGAAAGAAAGAGGACCGCCAGCAACACAGCCACTTCGGGGCGGGTATTGTCCAGCACAGCCGGATGGTTGTTCCAGTTGTTATTGACCCACCTCCAGCTGACATCAAGCCAGTCCAGTTTCCATAAAATCCAGTTGATCAGGATGCCGAGAGATGCGAGAAAAACGGCGATAAACACCGGCGCCGCCAGCTTGGCGGCTACGTCCAGCAGCCCGCTCTGCCTGTCCTCCGAAGAGCCCTTGTCGCCCTTCTTTTTCGCCTGAGCTTTGGTTTTGCTGCTGAGCCCGGCCAGTGTGGAGATCAGCGCGCTGATGCCGCCGGCCGAGTAGATCCAGGCAATAACCTTACGGCTGAGAACAAAAATAAGCTGGGGCGCCAGCAGGGCGATGGCCGAGAGGCCGGTCCAGCCAACGATGCTGAGAAGCCCCCATGCGCCGGCCCGCGCAAACCACTCGCGGTCGTCATCCTCCAGCGCCCGGCTGGTAACTCCGACGAAGATGCTGATCGCAATCCCAAACGCGAGAAAGAGCAGCGGCAGAGCAAAGGTCACGTACGTTGGCCAGTGGAGGGTCAGGAAAAGTTTGGACGTGAGCAGCCATGCGCCGACTGCGGTGCTAAGGCTGGTGAGAAGGCCTCCGGCAAGCAGGCTGAAAACCCACTTTGTTCTCGGCAAGCTCCATTCTTTCTTGTTCTTCAGGACCTGCCATTTGTTCCTGACAGCTTTACGCTGAAACACGGCAAAGGCCAGGTATCCCGTGAGATTCGCAGCGCCGATGAAGAACCAAGTCTCCCCAAAGGGCATTTGCGAGGAATATTCTTTACCTGCCGTAAAATCGCCGCCGGTAAACCAGGCGTCGGTGGTAACCAGCGCGAGGGCGGCAAGGTAGAAAGGTCCTAAACAATACTTTAGAAATTGACCTTGGGTATGGTTGACTTTGCCAAGCCCCGGCAGATAACGCAGGAAGTTGTAGATACCAGCCGCGAAAAATAACAGTCCCAGGCCCTGCAGAATGTGGTAGTTCTCACAGAAGCCAAAGAGTTTGCCGATCCAGGGGACATACCAGTCGCTGTAAGTTTCGCCCAGGCGCGCCAGCGAGAGGACAATGCGCGGTATCATAAGGCCGCACATCAGAAGCGGAATAAAAACCAGCCAGTTTAGGAGCATGTTCCGCGCCACCGTAGCCACCAGGGTCCAGGTATCGGCGGAGAAGAATCCCAGTTTCGGCGATAGATAGTTGTTGTACTCGCGCAAGTGCTGGACGGGGTCAGGGCCTTTCACCGGAGGGAACGCACAGGCGTTCAATTGAGTGACCACGGTTGGAGCAGGTCCCTGGTTCAGCCATTGGGCCGTCCCATCTTGTGTTACTTCCCCTTTTTTCGCGCTCCATGCCGGCTCTTGGTCTCCAGTCTTACCCGCGGTGATGATCTGCTGAAGATTGTTCTTGCTGTCGAACGTGAATTGGGCGCTATCGAATTCCGTCCTGGGCTTCCACGGGTCGCAGGGCTGAGGAGTCGTCAGCCCGCCCCAGCGTTGCTTCCAGGCCGTGAGCCAGCTTCCAATGTAGCCGCCGCCGGAAACCGTGGAGAGATAATCGAAGTTTTCCAGAATCCCCAGCTCTGCCAGACTCTGGATCGCGCCCAAGGCGAATGTCGCACTGCGAATCCCGCCGCCGGAGATGCAGAGCGCGCTGCCTTGTGCATCGCCCAGATGCTGCTTCTCTTCGGCTAGGACGTCATGGATGGAGAGTGGTTCTTCAGTGCGATTGTGCTTAGACATGCGCAAGACTATCCATTGATCCATCAACAAAGTCAAGGATTAATGAAGGCGAATCCTATCTTTCGCAGTGTGCTGCGGAGCGTTGCTTGGCATAGGTTATCGGACAATTCCTATAGGCATATCAGAATTGCCTGATAGACTTTGCGGCACGAAATTTTCCAGAATGCACACTTAAAAAAGCGACTGTCGCTTCAGCCCCAGGGAGGGATCGGGGCAGCGCATTTGCATAAGGGAAACCAAGTACCGGGCAAAAAATGTATCCCAAAAGTTAGAAATGCTGTAACGGTTGACTACCTCCTGACACAACCTAGATACGAGAAAGAAGTGTATGTTCAAGCAGCGAACCTTAATCGCCTGGCTGTTGCGGCTTGTTTTGTTAGGGGCCGCCGTTTTGCTTTTGGCTGCACCCGTGCCCTCGCCGAAGTTGACTGCTTCGAGCAAAGAACCTTACAAGGTGAGTCAGTGTGAAGATCCGGCACTTTCGGCGTCTGAACGGGCAGGCTGCAAGATCTGGTTCTATGCCACCGCCGGCAATGCGCGATTCCACGCCTACGTTCTGCCGCAGCGGATGCCGGTGCTGCTGGATTGGTATCGTGTCCTGAACTCCCAGGAGCGCGATGACCGCTTCAAAGCGTGGGGCATCATCAATGATCCTGAATGCTGCACGCCCGGAAAACCCAATTGCCCGCGCAAGAAGCTGGAAGAGACCTTCGGTATGGACTACTGTCCGGGCGACGATGTGCTGCTGCAATACGTCGGCAAGCCAGGCTATCGAGACCCCGCCTGCGACTTTGAAGATGCTCCCGCGAATCCCGGCGACGTGCACAAAGGACAGCGGGAAAGCTCCTGCGGGCTGGAGTTCGGTACATCGTCAGGCGCGATGGGGATCCGTAAATTTCCCAATCCGCGCTTCAACCTGGAAAAATGGAAGCAGATCAATGACGGCGACCTGACGACCTGGAAGGGGTTCAATAAGGAAGAGAAGCCGGACATTTTCCATTCCAGGCTGCGCGATGGCTCAATCGAGCCCCCATTTTATTTCGGCATGTCGTGCGGCGCCTGCCATATCTCTTTTGACCCGTTGAACCCGCCCAAAGACCCATCGCACCCGAGCGCGGAAAACATCAAGGGAGTAGTTGGGAACCAATACACCAACATCACTGCCATCATGTCTTCCGGCGAACCGACGAATGGCCCGCTCTGGCGCATTTTTAATTATGTCCACGCCGGCACGGTGGATACTTCCGCTTTCCCGCACGATTTCAACGGCAATCCGGGAACGCCGAATGTCATCATCAACCTGAACAAGCGGCCGGTCTTTCCTAAAGAGGAGTTAACAAAATGGGTATAAGACCGACCATTGCGGGGCAGGCGCAAAAGAAGAAAGCTGCTGGTGTGAGCCCGGCCGCAACAACAAGTGCTGGGAGCGGCGCACCAAGAAGGCCGATGATCCCATGGACGCGAACGACCCGATCATGCACATTCTCAAAGGCGGTGAAGACAGCATCGGAGCGCTGGAAGCAGTGCAGCGCGTCTATATCAATATCGGCTCGTGCTCGGAGACCTGCTGGGAAAACCACCTGACGAATTTCTTCGTGCTGGACCCGAATGATCGCGGATTCGGTCAAACCCCGTTCAACATCGG